>JAAYEN010000159.1 GCA_012728775.1 Tissierellia bacterium | reverse complement strand
TTTTAAAACATCTGAAATTTTCATCTCATAATCTAATAAAGTTATAATTTTTCTAAACTCATCCGTATTTACATCATTAATTAGATAATTATTCATTTAATGTATCCTCCTTTCATTATAAAAATTTTGATACTAAAATAGTATATAATATTTATTAACAAGTTGCAAGCCTTCTAAAATTAAATCTCTAGCTACATGCATTTCTGTTATCACTGGGGTATCAATTGAATCCTTTGACCAATGTGCATATGGGTGTCGTATTCTATTGTAATAATTATATAAATCATTTAAAAATTCTATTTGCTCTTCACTGGCATTATCCTTTGTTGAATTATAATAATATCTCAAATCCCCATTATCCTTACTAAAATAAGCAAAATTATTTTTCCCTTTGCTTGTTACTGTATTATTACCCAATTTGTCGCTTAATATTCTATGCAGATAATAATCCATAGCCCTAAAGATAGGTGTAATTAAGCATGTGTAATCTGGCATATATCCTACTAACATTGTATTAAATATTGCTGATAATATATTATTATAATGTTTTAAATCTCCAATTTTATTAGGGAAATTTGGCAATAAGTTCACTAGTTGATTTTCTACATCTTCTTTTTCCACTGTTAAAGCATGGTAAGTGTTTAAAGTTTCTATAACAGAACTTTCTGTCGGTAATTTTTCAATTGCATAGGAGATTATCTTTTGGAATAACACACTTTGTTTCCCTTGAACATATGATTTATTCCCTTTATAACAATTTATTATTACTTTCTCTTTAATATACGTAACTTCGATTTTATTTAAATAATCTTTAATTTCTTTAACTTCTTTCCTTATATCTTTTTCTTCATTATAGTTTTTATTTTCTATCGATACTTCTTCTATTATGCTTATCCAATCTTCTTGACTAAGTCCAATAAAATATATAGAACCGTCGTTATAGGCTTTGTATCCATGAGACAATAAGGATCTTTTTGCTAACTCGTCCGCCTCTTCATTATAGGTTATTCCACTATGTGCTCTAGTGTGAATAAAATTAATTTTTATTAGTTTTGATTTTTCATCGATAAATTTGCTATATTCTTTCGTAATTATCTTGTTAGCTTTCCACTCTTTATTAGCCCATTTTTCTATACCTTCATAATCATAGTAAATAGTAATCTCTTTTTTATTATTTTCAATTGTCCATAGTATTGATTCTATAACTCCACTTATTTCACCTGCTACATTTCTAGAATCCATATATTCTTCATTAACATATGCCTTGAATAGCTTTTGTTTATGTCCTTTAATGAATAAAACAGCACCGAATCCATATTTTTCCCTTCCACCTACATCGGGGGAGTAGCTACCATCAACAAACGCAATTACCTCATCTTTATCAAGGTTTTCTATCTTTTTTTCTATTTCTTCATTGATATCATAATCTTTCCCATTCAAGTTTGATTGCATCTTACTCTGCTCGCCCAAAATATATCTTTCGGCTTCTTCCAATGTTGGAAACGATTTATATTCTGCCCCTGAAAAACCTTTAACTTGTTCTTCTGCTTGATTCCACGTTTGATAAATGCCTGGAATTTTACCTGATTTAACTGCATAAAATTTACGCTTAGCCATATATTATATACCCCCTACTCTAATAAATTAATTTTTTAAATAAATATTTCTATTGTATTTAAAGTATTTTTGAAAAGTGTAAAGTATTTTTTATTGTTTAGATAATTTCATTATAACATATTTTATTGTTTAATGTTTTTCTTAATTCCCATAAACTTGCAATGTATCAAAGCTATGTTATTTGTAGGAAAAGGAGACCCTAATTATGGATCTCCTTCTATTGTACTATTGATATTCTATTTTTTCTATACCCTTTCCAGAAACATAAATTGTTTTAATATACTTCCTGATTGTATCTTCTGTAAGCTTATCTATATTTCCAGCTTGTTTAAGTTCTTCATCTATTGCTTGGATACGT
>JAAYEN010000187.1 GCA_012728775.1 Tissierellia bacterium | reverse complement strand
TATGCTGATTTAAAGATTTCTCTAGATCCTAATTTCAACGAAACTATTACCGTTGAAGAAGCTAAAGAAAAGTTAATGGCAGGTTTAAATATTCTAGGAACAGATTATGTAGATATGGTTGGAAGAGCTTTTGACGAAAGATGGATAGATTTTCCAGTTAATGACGGAAAGTCCAATGGCGCATTTTGTTTCTCTCCATACGGAGTACACAGTTATATTTTAAATTCTTGGACAGGAAGTTTGGAAGATCTTTTCGTCCTTGGACACGAACTAGGCCATGCAGGACACGGAATGTATTCCCAAAGAAATAATTCCATTTCAAATACGAGAACAAGTATGTACTTTATAGAAGCACCATCTACTACTAATGAATTGATAATTGCAAATGATATGTTAGGATGGAACGAGGATCCTACTTTCAAAAGATTTGTCTATTCATCGATGATTAGCAGAACTTATTATCACAATATGGTAACTCATTTACTTGAAGCTCATTTCCAAAGGGAAGTATATAACAGAGTAGATAGAGGAGAGCCAATAAATGTCCATGTTCTAAATGGATTATTTATTGATACCCTTAAAGAATTTTGGGGAGATACAGTTGAACTAACTGAAGGTGCTGAATTAACTTGGATGAGACAACTTCACTATTATAAAGGACTATATCCATACACATACAGTGCAGGACTTACAATAGGAACTCAAGTAGCTAGAAGAATTGTTAAAGAAGGAGACAAAGCAGTTAACGATTGGCTAGACACTTTAAGTGCTGGGGGAACAAAAGATTCCATTGAACTAGCGAAAATGGCTGGAGTAGACATCACTACAGACGGACCATTATTAGATACAATCCAATATTTATCCGATATAGTAGATGAAATAGAAAAAATTACTAATGAACTAGAGGAAAAAAATAATTAGCAATTAGTAATTAGTAGATAGGCCTGGGCAAAGTTTAACAGATTTTAATCTGTCAAGCTAAGCTCCAGGCCTTTACTTATTATTTGCTATTAAATTTATTCTGATCTCATGGCATCTAATGCAGAAATACTCATGGCTCTTCTTGCGGGGAAATAGCCAGAAATTAATCCTATGAAGGATGTAAAAAGTAATGCCAATAAACTAAGATGAATTGGAATTATGGAAATCTTTGTGTTTCCCATAGCCATTCCCATTCCTAAAGAACCTCCTAAAAAATTATTTAATAAAGATGAAATTCCGTAGCTCAATGCTAATCCCAAAGCTCCGCCTAAAAAACCAATTAATATGGCTTCAAGTAGAAATAATTTTCTAATATCTCTGATTGAGGCTCCGATAACTTTCATAATACCTATTTCTTTAGTTCTTTCGAAAATACTCATTACCATTGTATTGGATATTCCTATTGCTGCAACTAACAAGGAAACAGCACCAATTCCTCCAAATATAGCCTGTTGGGTTTTTAAATCATTCTGAACATTATCTAGCCAATCTGTCATAGCTTCCGCTTGATATCCTTGTTCAGTAAGTGCATCCTTAATGGCTTTTACATTTTCTATTTCATTTACTCTAAGTATAAGTCTAGAGTATTTATTTTTTATATTTTTATCCCTCTCATTGGCAGGTTTCTTGTCATTTTCTGCAATAAGAATCTTCCTTACATTTTCAATGGGTAAAAAAATTGCACTACTGGTTGCCCAATTTTGAGACTCTTCCAATTCTCCACCGTATTTTAATTCATATGTTACAGAATTTTTTTCTTGACCAGTTATTGGATCGTATTCAGTATTAAACATTTCGATTTTATCCCTTGCGAAATTAACTTCATAAGGTCTCCAGTTATTTCCTGTAACTCGACCAAACTGATTTTTTACTTGAGAACCATATACTGCCACAAATTCTTCATTACCATGGGGAAATCTACCATCGGCTAATTTAAGACCATAATCTTCCATATAAATGGGGTCTATTCCAATAATTTCACCATGTCCTTCATAACGTCTAGCAGCTCTTATTCGAAAATAAACATTATTACTACTCGTTCCCAATAATCCAAAAACTTTTTCCACATTGGGAATCTTTGACATTTCAGTTATATGATTAGACGTAAGTGTTTCATTTTGACCTGTCCTATCGTTTCTTTTTCCATGTATAGTCACATCATTTAGATTACCCATACTTTCGATAAAAGACTTCGATGACTCAGCAATTCCATATCCAAGTGAAACCATTACTACTATTGAAGCACATCCAATGACAACGCCTAATATAGTTAAAAACGTACGAAGTTTTCTAGTCCATAGATTTCTTATCGCCATGGATATTAAATCTTCAATCCTCATCTAAACTCAAATCCTCTTCTTCTTTTTTCTTTTTGCGTCTGCGGTATAATACTGCGCCACCTGCACCTGCTAAAAGAGCAAGGCCTCCTCCAATTATTACTGGCCAATTTGTCGTCTTAGGTGGCTCCATGGGAATTTCTTCAAATCCTCCTTGAGCCATAGGATCAAAATCACTTACATTAATTTTAAAATCTTTTTCTATTGTATGCTTCTCACCAGTAGTATCCTCGTAAGAAAAAACTAGTTTTCCACTCTTAGCTTCAGGACTTTCTGGAGTTATATTAACAGTATATGAATCCGTAGAACCTGAAGGGAAGTTACCTTTATAATATGTTGGCATGTCAGCTGCAATGCCATCACCTTCCAATTCCACCATAAAGTTAGAAAGGGTTACCTTACCTGTGTTATAAAATTCTACATTTAAACTTCCAGGAGTTCCTACAAAATATTCTGGGTCTATATTTACTTCGCCTATACTAAGTTTAGAATCTTGAACTACTGTGATTCCAATAATTTCAGAAGATTTATACGGATTAGCTTGCCCATCTTCATATTCCAAATTTGCAGTCAAGGTATAAGTTTTAGCTGCAGTGTCATGACTTGTAGTCATGGTTATAGCTTTTTCAATTTTTTCTCCAGCAGGTATATGGTCTATAAAAAAAGTATTAGAACTTTGTACAGGAGTAAAAACTGAAGCAGTTTGTGCTGGCGCACCTTGGTCAGCTGATTGTGCCACATCTGAAGTCAGAGAAATTTTAATATTTTTTATAGATTTACTAGAGCTGGTATTTCTTATATCCAATTTCATTGTAAATTGAGTTCCTGCAAAGATTACTTCTGGATTGAAGTCATATTTTTCAATAATTAAAATCGGTGTGCTTTTTGGTAAATCCTTGTATTTTTGTTGTTCAGCATACCAATCCACACCATTGACTCCTACTACTTGGACGATTTTGTGAGGTTCTTCCCCTATAGCATCGTCAATATACTCAACAGTTATTTCCACAGGATAGGTTTTTGTGCTGACTGCATTTGCAGTTTTAAAGTCAAAAGAATAATTGGCTACTTGTCCCGGTTTTAAGGATGCTACAATAGCATTGGAGCCAGAAACAGGAAGTAATCCCTCAACGTCTTTACTAATTGCAGAAATTTTAATATTTTGGGCATTCTTTGTACCTATATTTTTTAAAGAAAAAGAAACTTTTACTGGTTGATTTTTTCCAAGTCTGCCAGTAGGGAAGTCAATTCTTTCAAATATTATAGAACTAGGTGCCATATCCGCTTGTTTTACGTCTACAGAAAAAGTATAACTTCCTTC
>JAAYEN010000114.1 GCA_012728775.1 Tissierellia bacterium | reverse complement strand
TACTTAAAAATTTTGGAGGTATTATGGCAGAGTTTAAGTTTGAAATAGTAGAAAAAGTAGGAGTAATTTCAGAAAAAGCATCTGGTTGGGCTAAAGAATTGAATTTCGTCAGTTGGAATGGAGCAGAACCTAAATTTGATATTAGAGAATGGGATCCTAATCATGAAAAGATGGGAAAAGGAATAACTTTTACGGTAGATGAATTAAAGGCGTTGAAAGAGTTAATAGATTCAGCATTGGAGTAGAAGTATGATTGTGATAGAGGGTACTCTTGAGAGTATTGTCTACAGAAACAATGAAAACTCATATACAGTAGCTAGAATTTCAACCGAGGATGGAATGCTTACCATCGTCGGTTATTTTTCATACCAACCAATAGGTGTTGAATTAAAGCTAAGTGGAGATATGGTTTACCATAAAAAATTTGGGGAACAATTTCAAGTAAAAAGAATTCTAAATGCGGATACTTCATATTCCAATAGCATGGAAGCTTATTTAAAAAGTGGGGCAGTAGCTCATATTGGTCCAGTATTAGCAGATAATATTATAAAGAAATTTGGCGAAGATACCTATGACATATTCAAAAAAACTCCAGAAAGACTTATGGAAGTTTCTGGAATAGGAAAGAAAACATATGATAAGATTATGGCATCCTTTAATGAACAAACTGATTTGAGAGATGTTATGATTGAACTGGCTAATTTTGGAATTGGAACTGCTTTGGGGCATAAATTATTTGCACGATACGGAGAGGGCGTTTTAGAGATTATTAAAAAAAATCCCTATAGATTAATAGACGAAAATAGCGGAATAGGATTTAGAACTGCAGACGCCATAGCCAGAGAGTCGGGAGTTTTAGAAAATGATATAAATAGAATAGAAGCAGCTATGGTTTACATTTTAGGAAATTCTGGTAATGAAGGACATTGTTATCTTCCCTTGGAAAATTTAAAAGATAGAACTTCGAATTTTTTGCGTCTAAATAGGGCAGATATTGATAGTGCTGTTGATGAATTTGCTATTAATAAAAATGTTCAAGTTGTTAGATTCAATGGCGAAGAAAGGGCCTATATAAGTAACCTTAATAGTGCAGAGAACTTAATAGGCATCAAAATAAACATTTTAAATAAAAAATCAGCTTATGTTCCGAGTATTGACATAGATTCAAGAATTAGAATGATAGAGTCTTTAGATAATATAGAGTTTGCAGAGCAACAAAAAA
The DNA here is from genome assembly GCA_012728775.1 of Tissierellia bacterium. The sequence goes on along the minus strand of JAAYEN010000114.1, from coordinate 9,578 downwards.
AGGCGATTAAAAACGCTTTTGATAGAAGGGTTTTAATTATTACAGGTGGACCTGGAACTGGAAAGACCACTACATTAAAGGCAATTCTAAGAATCGCAGAAGAGATGGGACTAAAATATGCCCTTACTGCTCCTACTGGAAGAGCAGCTAAAAGAATGGAAGAAGCCACTGGAAAAGATTCAAAAACTATTCATCGACTTTTAGAGTATCAATTCAATGGGAATTATATGGAATTTGGAAGAAATGAAGAAAATCCGTTGGATCATGATATGATAATTGTAGATGAGATGAGTATGGTGGATACTGTTTTACTCTCAGAACTTTTAAAGGCGGTAAAATCAAATGTTAGAATAATTTTATTAGGAGACGTAAATCAAATTCCATCAGTAGGTCCAGGTAATGTCTTGAAGGATTTGATTTATTCGAGCCAAATAGATATAGTAAGGCTAGATACGATATTTAGACAAACAGAAGGTAGCACAATAGTCGACAATGCCCATAGGATAAATCAAGGAGCGTTTCCGATTATGAATACAAAAGACAGCGACTTTTTTATGATTTCCTCAGATAACGAAAGCAAAACGGTAGAAATTATTAAGCAATTAGTTAGCGAAAGGCTACCTAATTTTTACAATTTAGATGTCCTTCAAGATATTCAAGTTTTAGCTCCTATGAAAAAAGGCACATCAGGTGTTGTAAATTTAAACTATGAATTGCAAAAATCCATTAATCCTCCTGATTATTCGAAAAACGAGATGATAGTGGGAGATACCCTTTTCAGGGTAGGAGATAAAGTAATGCAGACTAAAAACAATTATCAAATTGAATGGAAAGCATATACTTTAGATAGAATAGAATACGAAAACGGAATGGGAATTTATAATGGAGACATAGGATTTATTACTGAAATCGACCCTTACTATAATACTCTAAGAGTAAACTTTGATAGCAAAGAAGTGGAATACGGAGAAGAGAATGTTAATGAATTAAACTTAGCTTATGCAATAACTATTCATAAATCTCAAGGTAGCGAGTTTCCTGCAGTGGTAATACCTATTCATTATGCACCAGAAATATTAGCTAATAGAAACCTAATTTACACTGCGATTACAAGAGCAAAAAAACTCCTAGTACTTGTTGGCAAAGAAGATAGGCTTCAATCTATGATTGCCAATACTTTTATGAGCAAAAGGTATACAGGATTAGAAGGAAAAATTAAAGAATATAGTAGGATTATTCAAGATGAAACTGAAGAGGAAAGATTGTTTAATATGCGATAGAAAAACAAATTTACATCTTACTATCTGTGATGATTGTTATAACGTACTAGTACCTAAGAAGGAAAAAGTTACAAAAGGATTTAAATATGTGGATGAGGCATATTCTTGTTTCTATTATTCTCCTTTGGTAAGTGAAACATTAAGGCGTTATAAATTTGGAAATCAAAGATACTTTTATTTATTGTTTTCAGAATTAATACTGGAGAAGATTGTTAGTCTGAAATTATATCGAAAATTCGATGTACTTATTCCAATTCCTCTTCATAAAAAGACCCTATTAAAAAGAGGTTTTAACCAAATTGACTTACTTACAAAATATTTAGCAACTAATCTTAAAAAAGATAATTGCACGGATGTATTATTAAAAACGAAATTTACTAAAGAACAGGCAATGTTAAACAGTATAGAGAGAAAAGCAAATTTGTCAGGAGCTTTTTCGATTGAAAATAAAGAAAAAATACAGCAAAAAAACATCTTATTAATAGATGATATGATAACTACTGGCACAACCGTAGAAGAATGTGCAAAGATATTAAAATCTTATGGCGCAAAAACTGTATTGGTAGTGTCAATAGCTACTACGACTTAGTATAGATAGCTTTACAAAAGTCTTTTAATATTATATAATTTTACCTATATTTAAAGATTTAGATGGAAAGAGTAAATAAATATTCGAAATTAGAGAGTTGGCGATTGGTGCAAGCCAATGTAGATATTTATTGAAGATGGCTCCATTATCGCTTTTGCCGTTAAACTCGCGTTAAGAGTAAGAGTTGATCTATGAAAATAGATAATGAGAGTGGAACCGCGGATTACTTCGTCTCTTTTGACGGAGTTTTTTTATTGAAAATTATTTTAGGAGGAAATATGACAGACCAAAAAACCCTTTATGTTACGACACCGATTTATTATCCAAATGACAATCTTCACATTGGACATACTTACTGCACAATGGCAGTGGATTCAGTTAAGAAATTTAGACAATTTCAAGGATATGACGTGTTATTTACAACAGGAACAGATGAACACGGACAAAAATTACAAACTAAAGCAAATGAAATGGGTTATGAAAATCCTAAAGATTATATCGACCCAATTGTAGATGCTACAAAAAAACTTTGGGATACATTAGGAGTTCATAATGATTTTTTCATACGCTCTACTGATGAGCAACATGAAAAAAATGTTCAAAAAATATTCCAACAACTTTATGACCAAGGTGATATTTATAAAGGAGAATACGAAGGATTTTACTGTACTCCTTGTGAATCTTTTTGGACTGAAAAACAATTAGACGAAGAGCACAACTGCCCAGATTGCCATAGACCTGTACAAATGCAAAAAGAAGAAAGCTACTTTTTTAGATTATCAAAATATAGAGATGCTCTTTTAAAACACTATAAAGACAACGAAAAGTTTATTATGCCCAAAACTAGGGAACATGAAATGGTAAATAATTTTCTTAAAGATGGATTGGATGATTTAAGCGTAAGTAGAAGTAGTTTTGATTGGGGAGTAAAAGTTCCTTTTGATGACAAACACGTTGTATATGTTTGGATAGATGCTTTATCTTGCTATTTGACTGCATTAGGTTACGGCACTGACGAAGAAAGATTTAACAAATACTGGCCAAACACTACTCATTTTGTGGGAAAAGAAATAGTTAGATTCCATGCAGTAATTTGGCCTGCAATTTTGATGGCTCTTGGACTAGAATTACCTCAACAAATATTCGGCCATGGATGGATTTTATTTGATAACGAAAAAATGAGTAAATCTAAGAGAAATATTTATTATCCTGAACCAATAGTAGAAACTTATGGAGTGGACTCCTTGAAATATTTCTTGTTAAGAGAATTTACCTTTGGCTATGATGGATCCTTTACTAGAGAGAAATTCTTAAATAGATTAAATTCAGACTTGGCAAATGACTTAGGTAATTTGGTTTCTAGAACGGTATCGATGATTGAAAAATATAATGGCGGAATTATTAATCCACCAGCAGAATATAATGAATTGGACAATGAATTGAAAGATATGGCCTTGTCAATAATTGGAAAAGTTGAAGAATCAATGCTAGATTATAATTTTTCTGAGAGTTTAGAAACCCTGTGGACATTAATTCGTAGAACTAACAAATACGTAGACGAAACAGAACCATGGATAATTGCAAAAGATGAAAATAAAGACAGAATAAATACTGTTTTATATAATTTAGCAGAATCATTGAGAATTATTAGCGTAGTCCTTTATCCTTTATTAACTGAAACAAGTTTAAAAATAAGAGAACAATTAGGCTTAACTGAAACTCCAACCATTGAAGAAGCATCTGAATGGGGATTTACAAAGCCTGGAACAAAAGTAGAAAAGAAAGAAATAATTTTCCCAAGACTTGATGTAGAAGTAGAGATGGAAGAAATGACTAGAAGAAATGAAGAACTTATAGAATCTAGAGAAGCAGAAAAGAGAAAAGATGCACCTGGAGCAGATGCAGCAGAGGAAGTTTCCAATGAAGAAGATCAAGTTAAGCCAGAAATTACTTTAGATGATTTTGCGAAATTAGATATCAAGGTAGCTTTAATAGAGAAGTGCGAAGACCATCCAAATGCTGATAGACTTTATGTATTAAAATTAAAAATTGGAAATAGAAGAAAAACTTTAGTTTCCAGTATAAAGGAATATTACAAGCCAGAGGATTTAGAAGGTAGAAAGATTTTAATAATCGACAATCTAAAACCTCACAATTTCCGAGGTATAGAATCTGCAGGAATGCTTTTAGCAGCCCAAGACGAAGATGGAAATCTTACACTGGCTACTGTGTCAGAAGATATAGTAGATGGAGCGAGGGTAGATTAATGATAGATGCACATGGACATCTAGAAGATAGACAATTTGACGAAGATAGACATGAGATTCTTTCTAATTTAAAAGCAGATGGAATAGATTATTTTTTCAACTGTGGAAGTGACGTAGAAACAAGCATACAATCAGTGGAATTTGCAAAAGAATATGATAATGTATATGCAATTGTGGGAATTCATCCCCTTAGTGCAGATGAGTTTAACGAAGGAACTTTTGAAGAAATAAAAAAAATGGCTCAAATGGAAAAAGTAGTGGCTATTGGTGAAACGGGACTGGATAATTATTATAAAGACAGTCCCTCGCCTGAAATTCAAGAGAAGTGTTTTCATGCCCATTTGGACTTTGCCGAAGAAATAGGTCTTCCAGTAGTGATTCACTCTAGAGATGCTCATCAAAAAACTTTTGATATTTTAAAAGCTAGAAAAGATAATAATCCAAACTTTTCTGCGTTGATGCATTTATACTCAGGAAGTGTTGAACTTATGAGAGAATATATGAAATTAGGATTTTATATTACTTTGGGTGGAGCTACTACTTTTAAAAATGCCAGAGTTCCTCAAGAAGTAGCAAAAGCTGTTCCATTGGATAGGTTGATGCTAGAAACAGACTGTCCCTATATGACTCCCGTACCTTTTCGAGGAAAAAGAAATGAACCTAGATATGTAAGGCATACTGCCCAACATATTGCGAATTTGAGAGGCATTACAATAGAAGAATTAGAAAAAGCTACAGATGAAAACGTGGCTAGATTTTATAGACTAGATTTATGAAAATAAAAGAAATTATAGTAGTCGAGGGTAGGGACGATGAAGCAGCAGTAAAAAGAGCAGTAGATGCAGATATTATTCAAACCCACGGCTATTCCTACGGCTATAAGTTAAAAGAACAATTAAAAAAAATATCCGAAGAAAGGGGAATTATTATCTTAACAGATCCAGATTATGTAGGCAAAAGGATCAGAAAAGATATTTCTGAATTTATTCCCCAAGCTAAGCACGCGTTTTTGCCCCAAAAAAAGGCTTTAAAAGGCGATGACGTTGGAGTAGAAAACGCAACTCCTGAAGACATTAAAACAGCGATATTATCTGCAAAACCAGAATATACAGATTTCATAGAAGAATTTACTCAAAAAGATATGGTTAGATATCGCCTTAGTGGCCATACTAATTCTAAAGAAATAAGAGAAAAGTTATCAGAAAAAATAGGAATAGGATACGGAAACGCTAAAGCATTTCTCAATAAATTAAATTCCTTTGGAATAAAACGTGAAGCTTTAGAAAAAGCAATAAAGGAGATAGAAGATGAACTTAACCTCTCCTAAAGTACTGAAAGATTTATTAGAAAGACACAATTTTTCCTTTACCAAATCCCTTGGACAAAATTTTTTAATAGACCAAAATATCATCGACAAAATTATTCGAGAAGGAAATATTCAAGATGAAAATATTTTAGAAATAGGTTCAGGAATAGGAACTCTTACCGTATCTATGGCTAAATTAGCAAAGAAAGTTGTAGTTGTAGAGATAGATGAAAAATTAAAACCTATCTTATCTGAAACCCTTATTGGAATGGATAATGTGGAAGTAATCTTTTCAGATATTTTAAAAACCAGTTTAGATAAAATTTCACAAGTTTCTTTTAATGGCGAAAGTTATAAAGTAGTTGCCAATTTACCCTACTATATCACTACGCCAATTTTAGAGTATTTATTAAAATCTAAATCTAATATTTCTGAAATTATTGTCATGATGCAAAAAGAAGTAGCCACTAGAATTGTAGCCGATGTTGGAACAAAGGAATATGGAAGTATATCTGTTTTTCTAAAATATTTTGGCGAATCAGAAATTCTTATGAACGTTCCTAAAACGGTTTTTATGCCAAAACCAAAGGTTGATTCAGCAGTTATCAGATTAAAAATTAGAGATAATATAGATATAGAAGAAGTAGAAAGTCTAGAAAAAGTATTGAGGGCTGGATTTGGGAAAAGAAGAAAGACAATTTTAAATTCCTTGTCATCTGGACTAAATAGAGAAAAGATAGAAGTTTTAGAAATTTTAGAAAAATTGGGTATTAATGAAAATAGTAGAGCAGAAAATTTGTCCCTAGAAGAATTCTTGGCACTAACAGAAATGTTATGAAGAAAAGGAGAGAGTTATGATTGACGATAGAACGTTAGAGAAATTATCTGAAATTTTTAAAAGTATAGGTGACCCTACTAGACTAAAAATAATTTTTTCTCTTGCAGAAGGGGAAAAAAGCGTCACCAATATTTCTGAAGATATCCAAATGGGCCAATCAGCTACATCTCATCAGCTTAGAAATTTAAAAGATTTAAAATTAATAAAATCAAGAAAAGAAGGTAGGCAAGTGCTTTATAGCTTGGACGACGATCACGTTTTGGGACTTCTAACCCAAGGATTAGATCACGTATCCCATACTTGATGAAAATTATATAAAGTAATCCTCCATTTGTTTAATTAAAATAACTAGGGGTAAATTTACAACAGAAAGAAATTTTGAGGAGGAATCAAATTATGAAAAATGTAGTAGTATATACAAGCTCAACATGCCCTTATTGCACACTTGCAAAAGATTATTTAACTGAAAAAGGTGTGGAGTATGAAGAAAAAAACATTTCTACATCAAGAGAAGCAAGAGAAGAACTTATGGCGAAAGGCCACACTGGCGTTCCAGTAGTAGTAATTGATGAAGAAGAAATCGTTGGATTCGACAAATCGAAAATTGACACATTGCTAGATAAATAAAAACTATTTACCAAAGGAGCTATCGAAAAGGATATGCTCTTTTTTTATTCTAAGAATTTTGTGAAAAGTTTTACTATTTTAACTGTATTATGGTATTATTAACAAAGAAATAAATAAAGGTGGAAAATTATTATATGAAATTTTTCAAAACATTTTTAATTTCATTAGTGGTATTTCTTAGTATTGGTACTTATATGTTTTTTATTTCATCAGAGGGAGTGCCATCAATATTAGCAGATAATTCTAAAGTTGAAGAACCTGAATTAACGGAAATAGATGAAGCTGATAATAAAGAAGATGAAAAAATAGTAAAAACAGAATCAGATAAATTAATAGAAAAAGCAGATATAGTTGCCTTCGAAGATAATGAAGTCACATTTTTGATGTTAGGTGTAGATGCATTAGAAGATAAAAACAATGGAATTAGAACAGATACTATTATGGTGATGAAATGCAATTTTGATACTGGTGAGATGAAAATTCTTTCAATTCCCCGAGATACAAGATTACCTGTCAAAGGAAGTTTAGACAAAGTAAATCACGCTTATAATTATGGAGGCGTGAAACTTACTATGAAGACAATTAATGACTATCTTGGTACGGACATCGAATATTATGTAATGATAGATTATAGAGCAGTTAAGGAAATTGTAGATGCCATAGGTGGAGTAGCCCTTAATGTTCCAAGGAGAATGGAATATTATGATCCTACAGATGGATTTAGAGTAGACTTAAAAAAGGGACAACAAATCCTCGATGGTGAAAAGTCCATGCAGTATTTGCGCTGGAGAAAAAACAACGCTATGACTGCTGGCTATAGAGAGGGAGATGTAGGTAGAATAGAAGCCCAACAATACTTCTTAAAAGAGTTTATAAAGCAAACATTAACTCCAAAAAATATTACAAAGCTTCCTAGAATTGTACAGACATATTTTAGAAGAGTAGACACAAATATCCCAATAAAACATATACTTAACGGAATTTCCCTGGCAAATAATTTGGATTCGGAAAATATAGAAATGGAAATACTTCCTGGATACGGAGAATATATAGAGGATGTTTCATATTTTATAGTTAAGAAAAATCAAATGTATAAATTAGTTGAAGAAATGGGATTAAAATAATAATCTATAAACTTTGTATTCCTGCCGCACAATCTTAATAAAGATTTTGCGGTAGTTTTTATTGAAAATCCTATTTAGATAATTTCAAATTACAATTAAAATATATTAAAATAAATCTAATTTTATGTTAAAGGATGGATTTTTAGCGACTTTTAATCTATAATGTAACTTGGAGGAAATTATGGAAGATTTAATTAGACTTGATGGGATTAAGGGTCCTTTGCAACTAGTTAGTTGGATTTCAGTACTTATATTTGCGTTAATTGCAATATATTATCTTGTAAATATTGGAAATCGCTATTTGGAAAGATCTAAAAGGTTAGTTGTTGATACTAGACTTGTAAAAAAAGTTCTAATTGGACTTTTATCCCTAATAATAATAATCGTTTTATTAAGAAAATATCCTATTTTGGGAAGAGTTTTTGCGGCCGCCTTTATCGCCGCAATTTTGGCGTATATTATTAATCCCTTAGTAGATAAATTAGAAAAACGTGGAATTAAAAGAGCTTTAGGAGTAGGAATAGTCTACTTAAGTATAATATTAGTTATTTCAATTCTGATGGTGGCGCTTATACCTAGAACGGCTCAAGAACTTAGAAAATTAGCAAGTTCATTGCCTTCTATTGTGGAAAGTTTTTCAGAACTATTTACAGATTTTATGGAAGGTACAACTAATTTCAATTTTCCTGGTTCGCAACAAGTTCGTGATGCTATAAATGATTCATATGAATCTACTATGGAAAGTTTAACTAGATGGGTTACAACTTCAGCATCAAGAATTACTGTGCTGTTGACTCATTTTGTTCAAAATATGGCAAGTGTAATGCTTACTCTTGTTTTGATCATGATTATGACTTTTTACTTCCTAGTAGATAGAAAGACTTATGTAAATAAAATCAAATCTATTATTCCAAATTCTATAAACGAAGATTTTTCTGTTTTGGCTGGAAGGATAAATGTGATACTAACAGAATTTATTCGAGGGAGATTGATTTTAGCAGTATTTGTAGGTACTTTTACCGCCATTTTATTACTAATACTGAGAATTGATTTTGCAATAGTTATTGGTATAATAACTCTTATTGCTGATATCATACCTTATATTGGACCTCTTTTAGGATTTGTACCTGCATTTTTATTCGCCCTAATAGAATCACCATTTAAAGCTTTAATTGTAGCAGTATTTTACGTATTAATTCAATGGGCAGAAAATAATATATTGGCACCTAAAATTATCGGCGACAGTATGGGATTGAATCCACTTTTTATTTTTTTATCAATAGTAATAGGTGGAGGAATATTTGGAGTTTGGGGGATGGTCGTGTCTGTACCCCTTGCAGCAGTGGGATTGACTTTAATAGAGTTTTTAAGAGAAAAATATAAAATGCATCAAGAACAAAACAAAAAGGATGGAACCAAAGTATAATGAAAAGAATGGGATTACACGAAGTTAGAAAAGAATTTTTAGATTTTTTTGAAAAAAAGAATCATCTTATACATGATAGCTATTCACTAGTACCAATAAATGATCCTTCTATATTATTAGT
>JAAYEN010000013.1 GCA_012728775.1 Tissierellia bacterium | reverse complement strand
TTATTATATGAACTTCATAATCAAATTTTTCGATATAAGATTTTAAGTTTTCAGCTATGGAAATGTCATCTTCAACAATCATAATTTTATACATATACTTCCTCCGAATTAACATTCTAATTACAATTATAATGATGGAATCATCATATTTCAAATAACTTTATTTTTTAAAACTTTAAATTGTAACCTAATATTAACCTAAATAGTATGTTGGGCATGATATAATAATAACGGTGATAAAATGAAAAAGAAAATTTTTGTATTAGTAATTATTATGATGATGCTAATATCTAGCATTTCCATGGCGTCATCCGATGTGGAAGCCATAGGAAGCCCACAAAAACTTACATTGAACAGAAAAGACACGGGAATTATCGGATTTAATATCGAAGATTATAATTATTACCGTTTAAGGGATTTGGCGAAAATTCTAAAGACGGAAAATTTTAATTTTAGTCTTTGGGGAGACGACAAAGAAATTCGCGTAAATAAAAACGAAAAATATGACGTATCTGAAGTATATCTCTTACAAAATACTGCGGGTTTAAAAAAGTCTGCAAAACCAAAAACTATGAAACTCCAAGTGACTAATGGAGGAGAGATTGAAGTCTATCAGGTAAACGTCTACAATATTGATGGATATAATTATTTTAAATTGCGAGATGTGGGGAAATATTTAGGCTTCGAAGTGGAATATCAGGAAGAAAAAAATGAAGCCCAAATTTTTGCAACTGCAAATAATTTAGAGACCCCAGCGCCCTTAACTACACCTGGCTCAACTGGAAAGGTGGTTCTTGGTAATGAAAGAATTCTTTTAGAATATGAGCATTTAATAAAAGGAAAAAGACTCGGTCTAATAACTAACCAAACGGGAATCGACTCAAAAGGACTTAGAACGGTGGACAAATTATTTCACTATCCTTATGGAGATTTGATAGCCATTTACTCACCTGAACATGGATTAGACGGAAAACAAAAAGCAGGAGCATATGTTTCCAGCTATACGGATACAACATTAAATCTACCTGTATATAGCTTATACGGAGCTACAAGAGAACCTAGTAAAGAAATGTTAAAGGATGTAGATGTCCTAATATTTGATATTCAAGATATAGGATCTAGAACATATACTTATGTATCTACTATGAACTACGCCATGAAAGCAGCTAAAAAAGAAGGCATAAAATTCGTAGTTCTAGATAGACCAAATCCCCTAGGAGGAGAAATCGTGGAAGGCTATATGCTAGAAGATAAGTACAAAACCTTTGTGGGAGTAGATAAAATGCCTATGGCCCATGGTATGACTGCAGGAGAACTTGCAAAATATTACAATAGAGATATTGGAGTAGATTTGGAAATAGTGCCTATGGAAAATTGGACTAGGAAAATGATTTGGCAAGATACGGGATTGCCTTTCGCCCAAACTAGCCCAAATATTCCTAATTTAGAATCAGCCTTTAACTATATGGCAGCAGGAATAGGAGACGGAACAGGAGTAGTGCAAGGAGATAAATTCACTTGGGTAGGAGGAAAAGGTATAGACTCATACGAATTTGCAAGACGATTAAATGCTTACGACCTTCCGGGAATAAGATTCACCCCTGAGAATAAAGATGACAAAGGAGGAGTTAGACTCACCATAACTGATTATCACCAATTTAACCCTCAAAAAACAGGAACCTACGTCTTGGCTACAGCAAACCAAATAGCAGACATAAAAATCCCAGTGGAGACTAATGGCGTCATTCCAATGTTTGAAAAAATTCACGGTTCAGACAAAATGGGAAATGCACTTAGAAGAAAGCTAGACCCAGAAGAAATTGTGAGAGAATACCAAAGGGAACTAGAAGAATTTAAAAATTTACGAAGACAATATTTAATATATAATTAAAATGAAAATCCAAGGAGGGAAACTTTCTTGGATTTTATTGATGGTAAAGGTTTTATTAAGGTCGGAATATCATTCTTTTTCGAGCGTTTATGGCCCGCCGGCCCGAGGGTACTCGAAAAAGAATGATATGGAGACCTTTGCTTAAAGACTTTATCCAAGAAGAGAATTTTTCTTGGATTTTTTGATATAATGTCAGAAAATAGATTTCACTTCGAATAGATAAATGACAGGAGGTGCTAGGTGGAAGATAGAGATATTTATGAAATAATGAAAAAAGATAAAGACCAAGGAATGAAAATTATTTTAGATAAATACACAGGTCTGGTCTATCATATAGTAAAAAATCGAGTTTATAAGTATTCTGAAGTAGAGGATGTAACCTCGGAAATTTTTATTGAACTCTACGAAAAATGGGATAAATTAGATCCTGATAAAGGCACGATAAAATCATTTATAGGAACTTTAGCAACGAGAAGAGCCATTGATTGGATAAGAAGACAAAAAGATGAAGTTCCCCTAGAAGAAGGAATTATAGTAGATGAAAATGGAATCTTAGACAATTTGATTGAAAATGAAGAAAAGAAAACCATCTTGGAACTATTAAATAAGTTGAAAGAACCGGACAAAACTTTTGTAATCAGCAGGTACTTCCTAAAAATTCCATCGGCAGAATTGGCTATAAAATATGAAATGAATGCTAACACGATAGATAAGAGAATTTCTAGAGCGATAGAATCTTTAAAAATGATGTGGGAGGAGGATTCTAATGAGACGAGATGATTTTTTAGAAAATTTAAATGATGAAGAAATGAATATATTAATGGAAAATATTAATGAAAAAGATTTTGAAATAGATGAAATTACTAAAAAGCGAATTGAAAAGAAAGTTTTAGGAAAAATTAGTAATAGAAAAAGAAAATGGAATGCATGGAAAACTGCTGGAATGGCAGCAGCAATATTGCTAGTCATAGGAATATTTAATCCTGTAGTTTTGGCTTATATGAGAGAATTATTTTTTGTTCCTAGTGTGGGAGTTGTGGAGCAAGCTAATTCTGAAATGTTTGTAATAGATGAAGCAGAAATCACCCAAGGAGAAGAATATCTAGCATCAGCTCCAACGATTACTTCAGATAAAAATGGATTGACACTATTTCTAAGTGTCAGTTCTGGAGAATTAAGTAAATTTAGCGAAAATAATATAACAAGCTCAGACTTTTCTTTGAAAGTAAACGAACAAGAAGAGGTGAAAGGATTATCATATAGTTCCTTTGGAAGTGAGCGAATTCACCATTATAGAGTATATTTTGACAAAAACGCAACTCTTGGAGATAAAGTTGAAATATCAGCTTATTCAAATATCAATATAAAAGGTATAATGACAGAGTTGGAATCCGTGAAAGTCGAGGAAATACCAAGTACAAAAGTTTTCAATTCTAATATATTTGCTCAACCATTTAAAACAGAAACCGGATATGACATTTACATGTTCGCCACTAGCGAAGAATATAAAACGGAAAGCTTTAACACCACCTATCCATCCAGAGATAAAATGTATTTCTTAACAGCAGACGGAAAAAAGATAGATGTAAAGCCGCCTGATGGCTGGGGCTCTGATATGATGCCACCTATGAAAATAGAAGGAAATCCAGGTAAAGGGGAGTTAGTGTTTGAAGATCTTGTTTATTCCACAGCAGATTCGGTGACATATAAATATAAGCTCCCAAAAAACAAAGAAACTATAGCAATAAATGAGATTATAGAATATGGAGAAACACCTATTACTTTAGAAAAAATATATTGGGATGAACTCCAAGAAAGCTACGCAATAGATTTTTCTTGGGACACAAATAGTAAACCCAGATTATTAGATCCAATAGGAATGCTCCATGAAGGGATAAGTTATGCCACTTGGAATCCAGAGGAAGGCACGGGAACCATAGGATTGGAAAATTCCAAAAAATTTCTAGGAAAAAGAGAATTTACCCTTAGGAACCCCCAGTATATTTACGAAGAAGAATATAGAATTCCATTAGATTTAGAATAAAACAATCCCAGCAGAGGAGACTTTGCTGGGATTTAAGTTAACCTACATTTT
>JAAYEN010000068.1 GCA_012728775.1 Tissierellia bacterium | reverse complement strand
CGATTCCAATACCAATACCACTTGTTGAACCTGTTACCAATGCAACCTTACCTTTTAATCTGTCCATAATTACATACCTCCATGTTCATTACTGTTTTTGTGTATTTTAAGGATTAACAGAAAGTTAATCTAGTATATATAGTATACATTAACTAAGATTGTTAATCAATAGACAATTTAAAAATTGTTTGACTTCTCGGGTCTTTGACAGTTGACCATAAAAATAATCGCTAAAGTCATTGAGATGGCTTTATTTTTTTGTCAAACTTAAAAAACAATTCTTGCGTAGTTTATCGTAATCTGTTGTAATGTAATAGATTGGAGGTTCTACCATTATGAGACTATATTTTTCTAAATCAAAAAATGCTACTTCTCTTTATGTAATTAAAGATATTGTAGAAGGAAATAAATGGACTACTAAAATTGTTGAAAAACTTGGCACCCTTAAGGATCTAGAGGAAAAATTAAATGGTCAAGATTCTATTGAATGGGCAAAGAAATATAAAGAAATATATTGATGGATTAAATAAGAAGAAAAATGAACAAAATAGGGATGTTCTTGTGAAATATAATCAATCAAAGCAAATTGATAAGAATATTCAACGGTCTTTTAATGGTGGATATCTATTCTTACAACAAATTTATCATGCTCTAAGATTACATAAAGTTTGCCATGATATTTCCGATCATCGGCCCCTGTAATTATTTTTTTGCTCTGTAAAAAACTAGTCTAGCCCAACCATCAGTTTTCCCAAACAATTCACCGATTTGTGAGAATGGCAGTTCTCCGAACACTCGTAAAGTAAAAACCTCTTTATATGGCTCATTCAGATTATGAAGTTGCACATGCAATCGCCGAGCGACGTCCTTTTCGAGATATGGTGTTAGTATATAGGTATGGACACTAAATAAGGTTTTATATATACTCAAACTAAGGAAGGAAGTTTCCGTAAAATATCTAAAAGAAAAATCTATACAGATGAATTTAAAACAATGATTGCCGAATTAGTAATATCAGGACAAGCACCAAAGGATGTAGCCAGTGAATATAGCATAAGTGTAACAGCAGTAAGAAATTGGTTATGAAAAGATTAGTATTAAACGAGTCCAAAGGCATATGAAATATCTTGGCATAAAATCTATTGTAATAAAGAAATATAAACCCTATAAATCCAAGAATAAGGTATATGATAAAGGTGAAAACCTGTTAAATAGAGACTTTTCAACAACTAAAAATAAATGAAAAATGGGCAGCTGATATTACCTATATACATTCTATAAAAGATGGATGGACTTACTTAGCATCGATCTTAGATTTGCATACTCAAAAAATAGTAGGATATAGTTATTCAAAGACCATGGATACATCTATAGTATTAAAGGCATTAGACAATGCTATAGCAATACAAAAGCCTGATAAGGTTCTAATTATACACTCAGATAGGGGTTCGCAATATACATCTAATGAATATCGTGAAGCTGTAGAATCCAGTGCATTTAAATTATCATACAGTGCCAAAGGCTGTCCCTATGATAATACCTGCATAGAGAGCTTCCATGCATTACTGAAAAAGGAATGTGTATACCTGAATACATTTATAGATTATGACCATGCCAATCTAGTGTTATTTCAGTACATTAAAGGATTTTATAATAGAAAAAGAATTCATTCATCAATTAACTATATGACACCAGATAAGTTTGAACAAATATGTAGAGCAGCATAGTTTGATTTAGACTTTAAGCCAGAAGTAGGTGTTAGCGACCCAACGGGGCTTGATAAGTAAATGCTACAATATACCATTACCAGGCAAAACATAGCTTACTTTTAGTTTATGGCCTACGGGTGATAAATCACAAGCATTTATGTTTGGATTGCTGGCGGGAATTCAATAAAAACCTAAATTTCTGTCCAAAGTATTGACATAGATCCACTCATATTCAAGACTAAAGGTTGAACTGTAAAATGTAGCAGGGTGAACTAAAATATGAAGAAAAAAGTTGAAAAATACGATTTCAAAGCTTTGGGTCAAGCTATAAAGGAAGCAAGAAATACAAAGGGAATGTCGAGAAATCAATTAGCAGATAAAATGAACATTGCACCTCAATATATTGCATCTATTGAAAATAGTGGACAGCACCCAAGCCTGCAAGTTTTTTATGAACTTGTTACCATTTTAGATGTGTCTGTAGACCAATTCTTTTTTCCGAATAAAAAGGCGGAAAATCCAACACGGTGCAGGCAACTTGAAAGCCTACTTGATGAAATAGATGACAAAGATTTAACCATTAGTCAACCTTTAATACAATGTAGAAAAGAAATAGGGTAGGTTTCATGTTGACCTACAAAAGAAGCTCCTGGCAAATCCTCGGCAGTACCGGAGGAACGAACGGCAACAGGGGTAGTCCCAAATGGTTGTAGGAAAATATGATTTTTTTTCTATTTCGCTTGGAATGACACCTTTAGCAAATAATTCACTAATCTTTTGTGATACCGCTTCAAGCCCGTTAGTATCACTTGGGTCGGTACTATCAAGTAGTGCAGTGATAGAATCACTGATTTCATTATCATTCATATACTGTTTATAAGCATCGGTGGTAACGTGGAAACCATCCGGCACAGGTATACCAGCCTCAATTAGCTTAGAAAGTGACATTCCTTTTCCACCAACGTTTTCAAGTGTCGCTAGTTCATCAAAAAGTGGCAAAGTATATATTTTATTCATTTATAAAACCTCCTTAGCAAGTATTTGAAGTTTTTTATTTATTTGTATTTTCTATGCCGTATAAAAAATGTTCATGGCTTCTTCCAACATTTCTTCCATAGTTCCGGTTAGTCGGGAAGTATAGGCGATAGAAATCATAAAATTTATAAGTAACTTTGTTGCTAGTAGTGAGTTAGTTTCTCGGAATAACCCTAAATTTATCCCCTTATCTATGACAGCCTGTATGATACTTTGATATTGATGCCTGACATCATGCAATCGCTTTTGGTATGGTTTTTCCAAAT
>JAAYEN010000225.1 GCA_012728775.1 Tissierellia bacterium | reverse complement strand
TCCCCTTCTATTGCAAATTATTACATCTTTCATGCCTGCATTTACTAATAGTTTTGCAATTGCAATTCCTGCTGCTCCTGCTCCACTGATTGCTGCTGTTACGTCTTCCATTTTCTTTCCTACTACTTTTAATCCATTGATAATTCCTGATAGTACTACGATTGCTGTACCGTGTTGGTCATCGTGGAAAACTGGAATGTCTAGGGCTTCTTTTAGTCTTGCTTCTATTTCAAAGCATTTTGGCGCTGCTATATCTTCTAGATTAATTCCGCCGAATGTAGGTGCTATTTGGATTACAGTGTTTATGATGTCTTCTTTGTCTTGAGATTCTACACAAATTGGAAATGCGTCTACTCCTGCAAAAGATTTAAATAATACTGCTTTTCCTTCCATTACTGGCATTCCTGCTCTGGAGCCTATATTTCCTAAACCTAGAACTGCTGATCCGTCTGTTACAACTGCTACCACGTTTCCTTTGTTAGTGTAATCGTAAACTAATTCTGGATTTTCAGCGATATCTTTACATGGTTCTGCTACTCCTGGTGTATAAGCAAGTGACAAATCTTCTGCATTTTCCACCTTAACTTTGCTTACAACCTCTATTTTACCTTGGTTATCCTTATGTAGCTTTAAAGCTTCTTCTCTTATCGACATAATAATTCCTCCTTTAATTGTTAAATTATTTTATTATCTTGACTATATTATAACACATATCTTTTTTCTTTAAAGATAAGAAAAATTTTTTTATTTCAAATTTCTAAACATCTATTAGATAGTAATTTAATGAAAAAGAAGGCGAAAGGTCATTTCGCCCCTTTTTAATCTAAAGTAGTGGCTCCAAAGCTAGATATCCACCTGTAATTACTACTGAGTCGTACCCTTCATTTTTTAGAAAAGCTGCTCCTGTTGTAGCTCTATCGCTTGATGCGCATAATACATAAATCTTTTTATTTTTTTCTAGTTTATCTAGTTTTTTATAAAGCTCTTGGAGAGGAATGTTAACTAAATTCTTTTTAAGCTTTTCGTGAATTTCTGAATCTGGCATCCTAATATCTAAAAGTATATGGTCTCCTTCTACCTTAACGAAATCTTCAGGACTTATAGTAGGAAATCTTACGGGACTTTTTCCCATATCTATTAAGGAATTTACCCCTTCTTTGAGATAGCCCTTTATATTGTCAAATCCTATTCTCCTACCCATCCAATATAGTTCGTCTAAGGTGTACTCATCAGTTGAAATAGTGCATAGCACCAATGGCGTATCTAGTTCAAAAATAGTTCCTGCATATTTAGAAAAGTTAGATCCGCTGAGGAAATAAGCTCCTGGAATATGTCCGCCCCAAAATGCTTCTTTACTTCTACAGTCTAAGATTACATAATCCTTTTCCATTGCTTCTTCTAATTCTATTGCTGATAAGGTAATTTGGCCATTAATAAATGGAGCGCCTTTTACATTGAACACTTCCATCTTTTCAAAATATCTGGGCTTTATTCTCATGCTTGCAAACTTTTCAATAAATTCTTCTTTAGATGAAACTTGAAGATAAGGATTAGCTTCCTTTTCATATCCTAAAGTGGAATAAGGTCTATCTGCCATATCTTCTCCACATGCAGAACCTGGCCCGTGGGCTGGAAAAACTAAAACTCCATCTCCCAAGGGCAATAGCTTTTCTATAACGCTATCGTAGAGGAGTCCTGTCATCTTTTCAAGATTTTCTTCTCCGTAGAAATCCGTTCGTCCCATATCTCCAAAGAACAAACAGTCACCTGTAAATACCATAAGTGGAGTCTCTTGGTCCTTTTCATATAGAGCGTAACTCATATGTCCCAAAGTGTGCCCTGGAGTGTGGATTGCTTTTATAGTTAGCTCTCCCACATCAAATGCCTCTCCATCAAAAATTTCTTCACCGTATTCATATCCTAGATCTTCATAACCTGAAATAAATACCTTTGCACCTGATTTTTCACCGAGTTCCTTGGAACCAATTACATAATCTTCATTTCTATGGGTTTCAAAAATGTATTTAATTTTTAGCCCTTCTCTTCGGGTGCTATCAAGATATTCTTCCACATCTCTTCTAGGATCTATTATTGCCGCTTCATTTCCATCTCCGATGATGTAGGAAAAATGTGCAAGTCCTTTGCTTTCTATTTTCTTAAAATACATAATTTGTACCTTCCCAACTTTTTAGTATAGATATTATTCTTTTAATAATTCTTCTGCTGATATTCCTGGTTCTGTCATGGAATATAAATCCATAATCATATTTAAATCTTCTTCGCTAACAATTCCGCTATCAAGGACTAATTGTCTAACTGGCTTTCCTGTTGCTATAGCTTCTTTAGCTACTTTTGCTGCTGCTTCGTATCCAACGTGAGGAACTATCGCTGTGATTACTCCAACACTGTTTTCTACTAGATTTTCCATTCTTTCTGGATTTGCTTCAATTCCGTCTATACAATTTACTCTTAAAGTGTACATTGCACCTTCTAAAGTTCTAAAGGATTCGAAAATTTTGTAGAAAATTACTGGTTCAAATGCATTTAGCTCTAACTGTCCGCCTTCAGCTGCCATAGCTATTGTCATATCGTTTCCAATTACTGAAAATGCTACTTGGGTTACGACCTCTGGAATAACAGGGTTAACCTTACCTGGCATTATAGATGATCCCGCTTGTTTAGCTGGTAAAAATATCTCTCCAAATCCTGTTCTAGGACCTGAGGACATAAGTCTTAAGTCGTTACTCATTTTGGAAAGAGAAACTGCTAAAGCTTTTAAAACTCCTGATACATACACAAATCCATCTAGGTTTTGGGTTCCGTCTACTAGGTCTTCAGCTTGGGTCAAATCAAGTCCTGTAACTTTTGCTAGATTTGGAACTACTTTTTTAACGTAATCCGCATCTGCATTTAACCCAGTACCTATAGCAGTAGCTCCTAGATTTATAACTGACATAGCTTCTCTTGCGCTATCTAGTCTCTTCATATCTCTTTTTAAAGCTTGAGCGTATGCGCCGAATTCTTGTCCCAATCTAATTGGAATAGCATCTTGCATTTGGGTTCTACCCATTTTAATAAAGCCGTCAAATTCTTCCGCTTTTTTCTCTACTGATCCAATCAGTTTTTCAAGTTCAGCTTTAGTTTTGTCGATATATCTAATGATTGCAAGCTTTCCTGATGTTGGAAAAACGTCATTAGTAGATTGTCCGAAGTTTACATGGTCGTTAGGATGAACTATTGAATAGTCTCCTAATTCTCCACCTAGTTCTTCTATAGCTAAGTTAGCAATTACTTCGTTAGCATTCATATTATGGGATGTTCCTGCTCCGCCTTGGATAGGGTCTACAATAAATTGGCAATCGTATTCCCCAGTCATTACTTTGTCCGCAGCGTGGGATATAGCGTCTTTTACTTTTTCATCCATCATACCTACTTCAAAGTTAGTAATAGCACAAGCTTTTTTAACTTCTGCTGCACCACGTATGATTTCACGATCAGTGTGTACTCCAGTTATTGGGAAATTTTCTTTTGCCCTTTGACTGTGCACTCCATAATATGCATCTTTCGGTACATTAATCTCTCCTAGGGAATCATGTTCAACTCTTAAATCTTTTTTGTCCATTAATTAACCTCCTGATTTTTATTGTTACTACTTATATAATATCTAATACCCCATTTTAATGCAATAAAAAGGACTTGAAAATTATCAAATCGTTTCCAAGTCCAAAGCTAAGCACTTTTCATTATCTCAACGTCCAAAACTCCTGGCATGTCGAAGATATCTTTTATTATATTAACCAATGCATTTTTGGAAAATACTGCCTCATCTTTTAAAATCAATAACTCCATTTCGCCATAGGACATATCTCCATTTTCTACTGCTCTTTTCTTTCTTATTTTAACGTCAATTAGCTCTAAGTTATATTCTTCAAGTCGCATTTCGATATCTTCTATAACTCCATATTTTAGTTCTCTTTTAACTATAAGTTTTCTAATATCCCCTGATTTTTTAAAAGTAGATTCATCATGTTTAGAAATCTTTTGTAGTATATCTCTAGTTGAAGATTTATCTATTCTATTTAAAACTGTCAAAGTCAACATCACAATCAAGGTAGTAGCTACACCTAAAAGATAAAGCCCCGCTCCAATACTAAGTCCAATAGCTGCACAAATCCAAAGAGACGCAGCAGTGGTGAGGCCTTTTATTTCCGAACCTTCTCGCATAATAGAGCCAGCACCTAAAAACCCCACTCCGCTAACAACCTGAGCCGCAAGACGCATGGGATCGTTTCCTTGTCCAATGGGGTCAAAGGCAGTGGCAGAAAGCATCATTAAAGAAGTAGAGCCTACACTAACCAAAAGATGAGTTCTAAATCCTGCAGGTCGTTTACTACTTTCTCTTTCCATGCCAATTACTCCGCCAAGTAAAGCTGAAACTAATAATCGAACAACAATTTCCCAAGAACTAACATATATATCCGCCAAAACCCTAACCTCCTTACAAAATCAATATGTCCCGTGTTAAGCAAATCGATAACGCCCAACAACGGGATTTACCTTACTTAGCCGTAGGCATCTACTAATTACTAATTATTAATTACTAACTACAAATAAATCCCCTACGAAGGGCGTAGCCAACTTTTCACTTTTAACTTTACACTTTTCACTAATTTACACTTTTAACTAATAACCAACCCTATCTTTTTTTCTTTTTTTCTTTATATAATTTGTTTAATTTCTCATTTGTAATATCTCGTCCGTCTTCGTCTACTACTTTTACTTTTAGCAAGGTCTGTTCTGCTCCTGCTCTAAATCTTAAGATATATTCTCGTCTTAATTCTGCTCTTTCTAGTTCTTCTTCGTCAGTCAACTCTCTTTCTTTAGCAATTTTAGCCAGTTCATTTATTCTAGGAAGTAAGTCTTTCATATCCCTTTTCACTGCTAAGAATGCTGGAGCCGTTATGGCATCTGTTGCCCTTTTTATTATATTTGTGCTACCCAATCTTGCGTAAAGTCCGGCGAATTTTTCATTGTATCCAAATATTCCCAAAGTATTTGCCAGTTCTTCTACGAATACATTTCCTTCTTCGTCAAAATCTACAAAAGGTATGGTCTTATGGGGAACAAATTCTTGGTAAATAAATTTCTTATTAAAATCTCTATCCAAATTTTCTTCCCATTCTTCTTGAGATAAATCTCTTCCAGTGTAAACACCTTGGGATGCATTCATATCCATGGGCTTTACAATATAATTGTCCTTTTCCTTTTTAACTTTTTCTAAGACTTCTTCACTGCCTCCTAGGATTCCTGTATAGGGGATATGATTGTCTATAAAATCTATATCATCTTTATCTAAAAATTTCCTAGTTTCTTCGTCAAAAAGTACCTTGAAAAATATCTTGTTGTGGATTACTTGAGATTGGATGGATCCGATAGTGCACATGGCTTTATCCATATAAGCTTTAATAAACTCTTGGCAATCCTCTGCGTGTTCAATTAATTCAAAAGTGACCAATCTTCTATAAATCATATCGATTTTAAAATCTTCATGATATAGTTTTCCGTCTCTATATTCTAAATTTCTCACATCTACAATTTCTACATTACATCCAGCTCTTTCGTAAGCTCTTTTGAACTCTTCAAATTCACTAGTAGTCGCACTTTCCATAATGTCCATTATAGCTACATTTGGAAAAGGTGTCTTCTTATCGTATTTTCTAAATAACTTCAAGGACTCTTCCACCCAAGAATCAAATAATTCGAATTGGGTTAGTTGATAGTTTTTGGAAAAGTCTTTCAGGCCATAACCTTGGTTTAAAATTCCCCCTAAAACTAAATCTTCGTTCATAGCCGAGGATCCGTCAGTATTGATTTCACAAAACATAAAATCCTCTCTATCTTGGAAGAAAATGTCAAAACGCCCCATAGGAGCTATTACATCATATCCATTGTCTACTAGTATCATTTCTTCGATAAATTTAGGAAAACCAAAAAGTTTTCTATATTCAGGATTTTTGATATATTCCTTAGTCACCTTGTTTCCAATTTTCAAAATGGAATCCAAAATGTATTTGAATGTATCTACGTCAATAGGATCTATAAAAAATGGTTGGTAATTAAAAGGAACTGGTTCACCTTTGTAATAGGCAGTGGACTTAAGAGCCATTTCCTTCGCCACTTGGAAGTCCTTAGCGTATTTTTCTGGATTGGATTTGATCATTTCT
>JAAYEN010000218.1 GCA_012728775.1 Tissierellia bacterium | reverse complement strand
TTTATCAAAGCGATATTGGAAGTTCTATTTGGATCGTATTCAATTGATGCTACTCTTCCTGGAATATCATCTTTATTTCTTTTAAAATCTATAATTCTATATTTTCTTTTAGCTCCGCCACCATGGTGACGAACTGTAATTCTTCCTTGGAAGTTTCTTCCAGCTTTATTCTTTAGAGAAACGGTTAAACTCTTTTCAGGTTTAGTCTTTGTTATTTCTTCAAAAGAAAGTACTGACATATTTCTTCTACCAGGAGTCGTTGCTTTGTAATTTTTAATTGCCATTTTCGTATCCTCCTAGCTATTACATACCTTCAAAGAATTCGATTGATTTGGAACCAGGTGCCAATTTTACAATTGCCTTTTTCCAATTCGGTCTTCTTCCTGAAGTTGCGCCTTGTCTTTTAATCTTTCCACGTCTATTTTGTGTATATACTTTTTCAACTTTTACATCAAAGATATGTTCAATAGCTTTTTTGATTTCTGTTTTGTTAGCACCTTTGCTAACTTCGAAAGTATATTTGTTTTCTTCCATTTGATCTACGGATTCTTCTGTGATAATGGGTCTTTTAATTATGTCATAATATCTTTCCATTATGCGAATACCTCCTCAATTTCATCTAATGCATCCTTAGTAATGATTAATGAGTTGTATTTTAGAATGTCATATACATTTAAAGTACTAGCATTAGTAGTCATTACAGTAGGAATATTTCTTGCACTTTTAATGATGTTCTCATCTGGTCCATTAATTACGATTAAAGCTTTTTTGTCAGCTTGGATTGCGTTTAAAATGTTAACCATATCTTTAGTCTTTGGACTTTCAAGTGTTAGGCTATCTAATATAATAAGTTCTTTTTCTTGAACCTTAGAAGTCAAAACTGATTTTAGCGCTAATCTTCTAATTTTTTTAGGAGTAGTGTAGCTATAATCTCTTGGCTTTGGAGCAAATACAACTCCTCCACCTTTCCATTGTGGCGATCTAATACTTCCTTGTCTTGCTCTACCAGTACCTTTTTGTCTCCAAGGCTTTCTACCTCCACCTCGAACTTCACCTCTAGTTTTAGCAGAGTGAGTACCTTGTCTTCTGTTAGCAAGAAGGTTCTTAACTACTGTGTATACAGCATGCTCATTTATTTCTATGTCGAAAATCTCTGGATTTAATTCTATTTCTCCAGCGCTTTCGCCCTTCATATTTATCATGTTAATTTTAGGCATTTAGATCCTCCTTCCTTATTTTACCGTTGTTTCTTTAACGTACAAAATTCCTTTTTTAGGTCCTGGTACAGCACCTTTAACTAAAATGAAATTATTTTCAGCGTCTACTCTAATAACTTCTAGATTTTGTACAGTAACTCTTTTATTTCCCATTTTCCCAGCCTGTCTGTGGTTTTTGAAAACTTTTCCTGGATACGCACTAGCACCCATACCACCAGCTGTTCTGTGCATTTTAGAACCGTGAGACATTCTACCTCTAGAAAATCCGTGTCTTCTAACTACACCTTGTGTACCTTTACCTTTAGAAGTTCCAGATACATCTACGAAATCTCCAACTGCAAATACGTCAGCTTTTAATTCATCTCCGATGTTATAGTCTTCAGTGTTATCAACTGGTACTTCTCTTAGATACTTCTTATAATCAACACCAGCTTTGTCGAAATGTCCGACCATAGCTTTTGTCATTTTGTGTTTTCTACCTTCTCCAAAACCAACTTGTAAAGCTTCATATCCATCGCTCTCAACAGATTTCTTTTGAACTATTACTTGTGGTTCTACTTCTATTACTGAAACTGGAACGAACATGCCCTCTTCAGTAAAGATTTGGGTCATGCCCAATTTTCTTCCAATAATGTACTTCACTTCGCACCTCCAAAATTATAGCGGATTGCACCTTCATGCAATCATATAAAGGAATAATTTTATTTCCAAATTATAACTTTATTTCAATATCAACGCCCGCAGGCAAATTCAATTTCATCAAAGAGTCAACAGTATTTTGATTCGGATTTAAGATATCCACTAATCTCTTATGAGTTCTTTGTTCAAATTGCTCTCTAGAATCTTTGTGTTTATGAACAGATCTTAGAATTGTAACAATTTCAATTTCTGTAGGTAGTGGAATTGGTCCCGATACTTCAGCACCTGTAGATTTAACAGCATCTACAATTCTTTGTGCAGAAGAATCCACTAATTCATGGTCATAAGCTTTCAATCTGATTCTAATTTTTTGTGTGTTTGACATTTTTTCCTCCTATCGCAAGTTACACTTACGACTTAGTTTGCCGATACACTTAACCGGGTGTTCACAGTTTACCGATTAAAAAAACAGCAATACATAAGTCGCCCGATTTTAAATCGAACATACTCGGCAGAAATTCCCCTGAAGTAGGATTTACCTCTCTTTGCTGTCAGTAGAGAACCCTAAATCAAGCAACCTTCTGCGTCATCGCATAAATTTTTACGCAACGATAATTATACAATAGAATTAGTTGTAAATCAAGTAAAAACTTTTATTTTTTACATTAATTTCCCTTACAAATACCGTCGCTATGGTATAATAACACATATGTAGCAGAAATCAAGAGGTAAATTGATAATTTTTTAAAAAAATTTGGACTTTATCTTAATCGAGGTATATATAATGGAAGAAAACAAAGAAATACGAAAAAATAAATTGATTCAAATGATAGGTAGAATACTTTTGGGATTTGGTGTAGTTATGTTAATCTCATCTGTTATAAATATGATGCAAACAGGAATTGGGAATTTAAGTTCCATGCTTTTAGGTTTGGTTTTGGTATTTATTGGAAATACTACTAGACTTGTAGGGAAAAATCGATTAGATAAAATATTTAATTCTAAATAAACCCCCTATTTAAAAATAAAAAGGACTTATATTGTTTATAAGTCCTGAGACTGCCCAAAAAAAGGTCTCCATATCATTCTTTTTCGAGTACCCTCGGGCCGGCGGGCCATAAAGCATCGAAAAAGAATGATATTCCAACCTTAATAAAGGGTTTGTCGTCGTTTTTAAGACTTATGTTGTTCATAAATCCTAAGAATTTAAATATATTTTTCAAAATATTTTTTCTTACTTATCTCTTTTAATCCTTCTTTATCTAAAATGTATATATGATCCACTACTTCTTCTAAATACTTCCTATCATGGCTGATGGATATTATACATCCCGAAAAATTTTTTAAAGCATTTCTTATTTCCGGTCCAGATAATGGAGATAAATTCCTCGTAGGTTCATCTATTACTAGCACTTGAAATTCTCCAGATGTCATATTTGAAAAAAATAATTTAGCAACTTGACCACCTGATAGCTTAAAAATAGGTCTTTCCATTTCTTCTTTTGTGAATTTTAAACTTCCAAGATAAGTCCTTACTCTGGTATTCTCATTTTTTGTTTCATCTTTTTTTAAATAATCTATAGCTGTCATGGAAGAATCCATTGTTTCTAAATAATTTTGAGACATATAAAAATAACTTACATCTCTCTTTATTTCTTTTAATATTTTGCGTATTAAAGTTGTCTTTCCTACTCCATTATCACCAACTATGCAAATTTTCTTTGGTCCAGTAATTTCTAAATAAATGTCCTTACTTAGAACTTTATCTTCTATTATTAATTCATCTAGTTTGAACTCCAAAACTTTTTTTCCATTAGGTAATATATTTTCTTTATTAAATTTAATAGAGATAGACTCTTCAAAGTCTGGTCTTTTGGTGAGATTTTCTTCTTCTTTTTCAAATCTTTTTCCCATACTTTTAACCGTATGCATTTTATCTTTTAAG
>JAAYEN010000007.1 GCA_012728775.1 Tissierellia bacterium | reverse complement strand
TAGCACATTGTCTTTTAAATCTCTTTAACGCATTATCTAAGGATTCATTTTCCCCTACTTTTATTTCTGACATCTAAATCCCTCCCTTCGTAGAAAAGAGTACGTATAATTGTTAATACTGTAAAATTATACATTAAAATATCACATTAATCAAGAATTTAGATTATTTATTTTATCTTATTTATTATTTATGCTTAAAACATTTGAAAAATAGATACCCTATTCCAAAATAAATTTTTTGGCCATAGGCATAATACTAAAAATTAAAGCTAATACAAACAAAGGAACGGTTAGAAGCAAAACTAGTAATTCATAACCTATACTTGATCTAGGATCTGGCTGATTTTTAAATCTATTTTTTAATGAGCCTAAAGGA
This sequence comes from Tissierellia bacterium, assembly GCA_012728775.1. The sequence goes on along the minus strand of JAAYEN010000007.1, from coordinate 20,181 downwards.
ATTCCTAGAGAGTTTCCTACCATAATAATTCTAATAACTCCCAGTACTCCCAACGCCTTATCTTTACCGTATTCTTTTACTAATGAAATCCAAGTTTCACTGTCTGGTTCACCTCTAAAATCGGCATAATGTTGCGCAAATAAAATTCCCTTTATTTCATCTTCAGGAGCCTCTTTCAAATCTCCCATTAAAATTTTCTGAATTTCTTCGCCGGACATTCCAGAATCTAATGCAGCCTTTGTATGAGCATAACTACACATATCGCATTTATTAACTTCTGTAACGGCAAGCATAATTCTTTCTTTAAATTGATTGGAAATTAGATTATTTTTAATTGCATTATTGAAATCTTTTCTAGATATAATTGCTTTGTATATATTTTGATATATTTCAGAAATAGTAAATAACTTTCTACCAATAGTTCCCAATATTACACCTCTTTCTAATATTCAAATAATAGTCTATTTTAAGATGCAATGTCAACTTTGTTATATTTGTAATTAATTTATTAAATAAAAAACTTCTTCGGAAATAATTCCCAAAGAAGTTTCTATTTAATTAATACATTCCAGCTCCTGGATTCATTCCTGCCATTGGTTCGTCTGAAGGAATGTCTACAATTGCTGCTTCTGTTGTCAATACCATAGCTGCAACGCTTGCTGCGTTTTCTACAGCTGATCTAGTTACTTTTGCAGGGTCTACTATTCCTGCTTTAACCATGTTTTTATATTCACCTAGAAGTGCATCAAATCCCATACCAATTTCTTCATTTCTAGTATGTTCTACAATTACAGATCCTTCTAGTCCTGCATTTATAGCGATTTGTTTTACTGGTTCTTCTAAAGCTTTTGCAATTATCATTGCACCAGTTTTTGCATCTCCTGATAATCCTTGGATATATTCTTCTACTGCTTTAATAGAATCTACTAAAACTGTACCACCACCTGGAACAATTCCTTCTTCTACTGCTGCTCTAGTAGCTGCCAATGCATCTTCTATTCTAAGTTTTCTTTCTTTAAGTTCTACTTCAGTAGCTGCACCAACTTCAATTACAGCAACTCCACCTGAAAGTTTTGCTAGTCTTTCTTGAAGTTTTTCTTTGTCAAATTCTGAGTCAGTATTTTCGATTTGTGCTTTTATCTGTGAAACTCTAGAATCTAAATCTTCTTGTGCTCCGCCACCGTCTACAATTACAGTAGTATCTTTGTCTATCTTTACTGATTCTGCACTACCAAGCATTTCCAAAGTAGCATCTTTTAAATCATATCCTAATTCTTCAGAAATTACTGTACCGCCAGTAAGAATTGCAATATCTTGTAGCATTTCTTTTCTTCTATCTCCAAATCCTGGAGCTTTAACTGCTACTACATTGAATGTTCCACGAAGTTTATTAACTACTAATGTAGCCATAGCTTCTCCTTCAATATCTTCTGCAATTATTAATAAAGGTCTGCCTACTTGCACAATTCCTTCTAGTAATTCTAATATATCTTGGATATTAGTAATTTTTTTGTCTGTGATTAATATATATGGTTTATCTAATTCTGCAACCATTTTTTCTGTATCAGTTACCATATAAGGAGATACATAGCCTCTGTCAAATTGCATACCTTCTACGGTTTTAAGAGTAGTTCCTGTTGATCTGGATTCTTCAACTGTGATAACTCCATCTTTTCCAACTTTTTCCATAGCTTCAGAAATTAGCTCTCCAATTTGTGGTTCACCTGCAGAAATAGCAGCTACCTGTGCGATAGATTCTTTTGATTCTACTGGTACAGAAAATCTTTTAACTTCTTCTACTACTACACCTACAGCATCTTCAATACCTTTTTTTAATTGGATTGGATTTGCACCTGCTGCAATATTTTTTAATCCTTCACGGATAATAGCTTGAGCTAAAACTGTTGCAGTTGTAGTTCCGTCTCCTGCTACGTCGTTAGTTTTTGTTGCAACTTCTTTTACAAGTTGTGCACCCATGTTTTCAAAACGATCTTCAAATTCGATTTCTCTTGCGATTGTTACACCATCATTAGTGATAACTGGTGCGCCATATTGTTTATCTAAAACTACATTTCTTCCCTTTGGTCCAAGGGTTATTTTAACAGTATCAGCTAGAAGGTTAATACCTTTTTCCATAGCCTTCCTAGCATCTTCATTAAATTTAATTTCTTTTGCCATTTTGTCCTCCAATAAATTCTTATTCTACTATTGCAAGTAAGTCAGCCAGCTTACAAATAATCATTTCTTCGTCGTCAACTTTTATTTCTGTTCCAGAATATTTAGTATATACCACTTTGTCCCCAACATTAACTTGATCTTTTTTCTTTTCATCTGCTAAAATATCAGGTCCAATAGATACTACAATAGCGTATTGTGGAGCTTCCTTAGCTGAATCAGGAAGAACGATTCCTCCAACTGTTCTCTCTTCAGGTTTAACCTTTTTAACAATTATTTTGTCACCAATTGGTTTTAAATTCATAATGACCTTCCTTTCAATCCTCTTTTTTTCATAATGTTAGCACTCAACCTTTATGAGTGCTAATCTATAATCTATATATTACCTTTTTAAAATAATTTAATCAACTAAAATCTTATTTTTACATTTTTTTATTTTTTTAATATTTATTTTCCAATGGCATTTTCCCTGCCGTAATAAAATAAATATTGTTGAGCTACACCAGCATATTCGCCAAATTTTTCTCTTCCCAATTCACTAACTAAATTTTTATTAACTTCTTTTCCAAAGTATAAAGTTTCCATAACCCTTTTAATCCACACATCTACTGGGAAAGAATCTTTTTTCTTAAAAGCAAATAGTAAAATACAATCCGCTATTTTAGGACCAATACCAGGTAATTCTATAAGATTTTTTCTAACTTCTTCTCTACTCATATTCATAAATGTGTTAATATCATATGTTCCGTTCCATATTAATTTAGATGTTTTTACAATTCTCTCATCTCTAAATCCAACTCTACAATATTCTCTTAAATCTTCAGGTTTTGCATTTGCTAAAGCCTCAGGAGTAGGAAAAGAAAAATACTCAACTCCATTAATCTCTCCTATCTTTTTTCCATAATATTTAGAAATCAAGCCGATAGATTTTTTAATTTGAGGAATTCTGTTATTTGCTGAAACCATAAAAGAAATCATAGTTTCAAAAGGTTCCTGATTCAAAACCCTAATTCCCCTACCATATTTTATTGCTTTTTTCATAATATCATCATCGTTAAAAGTGCTTTGTATTTTCAAATAATCCGATTCTAAATCAAAATAATTTTTCCAAATCTTTTCAAAATCTTCATTATCAGTATTTTTTATAATGACATTTTCATCAAAATTATCTACATTAATTACTCTGCCATGAGCAACCACTGTGTAGCTACCATCTTCTTCTCTGTCCCATCTAAAGGCTTGCCCACATTCAAAAATGTGTTCAGGGTCAAAAGATTCTTGACCCTGAAGCACTATTTTTTTATCATTTATATTTATTTCCAATTTTATCTCCAAAAAAGGCAAAGTCAAAAACTTCGCCTTAATATATTACTTATTATTTAAAAAATATGACAATACTAATAAGCTTTCTGTAAATCTCATATTTTCTACCATTATATCTTCAGATAAATTTAAATCAATAGGTGCAAAGTTCCAAATTCCCTTTACTCCATGTTTTACAAAAAGATCAGCTATATCTTGAGCACTTTCCTTATCTACTGTTATTATGCCCACATGGACTTTTTTATTTTTAAGGAAGTTTTCTATTTTTGATATATCTTGAATTTCTGTACCATCAATATCTTGGCCGATATTATTGGGATTTCGATCAAATATACCTATAATATTTAATCCCGCATCTCTAAAACCAGAATATTTTGCAATTGTCTTACCGAGATTCCCCGCCCCCACAACAACAGCATTTTTAGTAAAATCATACCCAACGATTTTACCAATATTTTCTTTTAAACTTTTTACATTGTATCCAAATCCCTGTTGACCGAAACCACCAAAATTATTGAAATCTTGTCTGATTTGTGATGCTGTAAATCCTGTTAATTCGCTAAGTTCTTGGGATGAAATGCCTTTTACACCAGACTCTTCAAGATCCTCTAAAAATCTTAGATACTTCGGCAAACGTCTAATAACTGCTATCGATATTTTCTTTTCTGACATATTATCACTCCATTAGATCCTTAATTAAGATAATTATATCATAAATTTAATTAAATGTTCAAAGATTTGTTTATTATATATTTTACTAATTTAATTTTACATTCAGAAATTTTTTGTTAGAATAGAATTGGAGGATAAAGATGGCTATTTTAAGTGTGAGAAATCTAAGCAAATTTTTCATTTATGATCCAGTTTTTAAGAGTGTAAATTTTCATATAGAAGAAGGGGAAAAGATTGGTCTAATAGGTCACAATGGAAGTGGAAAGACGACTTTGTTAAACGTATTGGCAGGTGAAACGGATTACGATAGTGGAGAAATCTACTATCAAAAGGATGCAAAACCAAGTTATTTAAAGCAATATACCAAGATTTCCAGTGACAATACCATTATAGAAGAATGTCTCTTTATTTTTCAAGATATATTTGATATGGAAAGAGATATTAGGAATTTAGAAATTGAAATAAGCAAAATCACTGAAGAATCTCCCCAAAGTGATAAATTATTAGAACAATACAGTAAATTGTCTGAAAAATATATTGAATTAGATGGACATTCCATTAACTCCAGAGTAAAAGGAGTAATTAAAGGATTAGGATTTTCCGAAGAAGATTTCCATAAAACTGTAAATGATTTAAGTGGAGGTCAAAAATCCAGAATAAACCTAGCAAAATTACTTTTATCTAATCCAGACTTTATGTTTTTAGATGAGCCTACTAATCATTTGGATATTAAATCTATTTCTTGGTTAGAAGGCTATTTGAGAGATTATAAAGGAACGTTCATCGTAGTAAGTCACGATAGATTTTTCTTAGACAACGTTGTAAATAGAGTTTTCTTATTGGAAAATCAAGAACTCTTTACTTATTATGGAAATTATTCCCAATTTTCTAAACTAAGAGCAAAAGATTTAGAAGTAAGGAAAAGACAATACGAAAACCAACAAAAAGAAATTGAAAGAGAAAAGAAAATAATAGATCGCTTTTTAAGTGTAGGACGAGAAAAAGCCATTCGCCAAGGACAAAGCAGACTAAAGCAATTAGAAAAGCTAGAAACCATTGACCCGATAAAAATCAATAAAACAGCTTCTATACGATTTAAAACTAATATAAAGCCGGGAAATGAAATTTTTATAGGAGAAAATTTATCCAAATCCTTTGGAGATCATTTAGTTTTTTCAAATATTAATTTTAAATGTTTTAAAGGAGATAGGATAGGAATTATTGGGGAAAATGGCGTTGGGAAATCTACTTTATTTAAAATATTGACAGGTAGAATTCCTTCTTTTAAGGGAGAGTTAAAAATTGGCACAAATGTCCACATAGGATATTTTGATCAAGAGATGTCCCATTTAAATGATGATAACACCATAATTGAGGAAATATGGGATGCTTATCCTAAGCTTACCCATTTTGAAATAAGATCTTATTTGGCAAAAATGATGTTCATTGGAGATGACATTTTAAAAGAGATTAAACTTTTAAGTGGAGGAGAAAAAGCTAGAGTATCCATATTAAAATTAATGCTCTCTGATTCCAATGTATTATTAATGGATGAGCCCACAAACCATTTAGATATTGACTCCAAAGAAATATTGGAAAAAGCTTTGAAGGATTACGAAGGAACAGTAATTTCTATATCCCATGATAGATATTTTCTAAATAATTATGCAAATAAAATTTGGGAAATGGAACGAGACTCTATAAATGAATTCTTAGGAGATTACAATTATTATGTACGTAAAAAAGAAGAACTAGAATCCCCTCCCGAAGACATAATAGAAATGACACTAACTGAAAGACGTGCTATTCAAAAGGAAGAACGAGAGAAATTTCGAGAAGAAAGAAAAAAACGCCAAGAACTAGAAAAACTAGAAGATAAAATCTCAGAATTAGAAATGGAAATAGAAGAATTGGATTTAACAATGTCCGATCCTGAAATCGCTGTGGATTACGAAAAAATATTGGAATTAAGTATGAAAAGAGATTCAGTATCCCAAGAATTAGAAAAATTATATGATGATTGGATGCTATTAAACTAGATTATAAAACCTAGCGTGAAATATAATTTTTTTTCACACTAGGTTTTTTTACAATCCTAAATTTGCAATTGCTTTTATGGAAAATGGACTTGTCCCTTCCCTCTTATATTGAAAATAAGCTGCTCCAGCTATCATAGCTGCATTATCAGTAGATAAAATTTTACTTGGGAAATATGACTTAATTAATCCTTTCTCTTCCAATTCTTGAAATCTTTTTCTAAGACCATCATTGGCAGATACGCCCCCAGATACTGCTATTTTAGTTATTCCGGTTTCTTGGGATAATCTCATAGTCTTTCCCACTAAAACATCTAATACCGCATCTTGAAAGCTACGAGCCACATCTTCTATAACTATATCTTCATCTTTCATTTTTTGAGAGTTAATATAATTTAAAACGGCAGTCTTTAATCCGCTAAAACTAAAATCGTAATTGTCTTCCTTAAGCATTACTCTTGGAAAATCTATATTGGATTTACCTATTTTGGCATATTTATCTATATATGGTCCTCCAGGATAACCAAGTCCCAAAGTTCTTGCTATTTTATCAAAAGCTTCCCCTGCTGCATCATCTTTAGTTCTTCCCACCACTTCAAATTCTAACTCGTTTTTTACATGGATTAAATAAGTATGCCCACCTGAAACGACTAAAGAAATAAATGGAGGTTCCAAATCTGTATCAAGATAATTTGCAGATATATGTCCTTCCATATGGTTCACTCCCACAAAGGGAATTTCATTGGAAAAAGCCAAAGCTTTACCATAGGATAAACCTACTAACAATGCTCCAATAAGTCCTGGTCCCCTAGTAGCACCTATTAAATCAATATCGTCTATTTTTAAATTTGATTCATTTAAAGCTTCCCTAACTACATGGCTAATAATTTCTAAATGCATTCTAGACGCCACTTCAGGAACTACTCCTCCGTAAATTTTATGAGTGTCTATTTGTGAAGCTATTATATTTGAACAAATTATCCTTCCATCTTTTATTACTGCTGCTGCAGTTTCATCACAGGAAGATTCTATTCCCAATACGTACATCTATTACTCCTCTATCATTTTCCACATTATAAATGCGTCTTTGTTATTCTTATAATATCCTTTTCTCATTCCTACACTAATGAACCCCATTTTTTTGTATAAAGCTATGGCAGGATAATTGTCCTCTCTTACTTCTAATGTGAATCCCATAATCTGATTTCTAGGATAAAAACCCATAGCATAATTAAGCAATTTTTCGCCAATTCCCTTATTTCTATAATTCTCATCCACAGCAATATTATTTACATGAACCTCTCCAGCAATATTCATTATAGAAATAAAGCCTACTAACTTTTCATCCATAGTTCCCACAATATATTCGCTATATTTATTTTCAAGTAAATCTTGACTAACAAGTTCATAAGACCAAGAATCTTCCACTGAGGATTCTATGGCAAAAATCTCATCTAGATCCTCTGGTATTGCTATTCGTATAATTAATTTATCCATTTTTCTTCTCGAAATCTATTTGAGCTTGGGATTTAGACATATAGTTAGCTTGCAAGTCTAAGTGGCTTATGGATTTACCTTTTTTATATTCTTCAAGGGCAATAAAACACAAGTTAGAAGCACGATTAAGTAAATTTCCTTCCATACCGTAGGATATGGTTTCTTGGAAAGTCTCTCTAAAAAAATCACACATATCTCCAACTAAAATTAAATCTTCTTTTTCCTGCATGCTCTTTGTAAAATCTTTAATATCGTATAAACCTTCTTCTAAGAAAACTTCTTTTATTGAATAATAATATATCGCACCATAAACCCTATCTCTTTTTGCATCTATAGCTACAGCTACTGTTTTTGAGCTGGAAAAATTCCTAGCTAATATCTCCAAAGATGAGACAGGAACCACTGGCGTATTTAGAAATTCCAATAATCCTTTAGCCGTTGCAATACCTATTCGTATTCCAGTAAAAGAACCCGGTCCTACTGCAACACCAACTAAGTCTATATCTTTCATATTGAGATTGTTGGAATCAAGTAAATATTTAATATTATCTATTAATTTTTCAGAATGATCCATATTAGAGAAAAAATTTATTTCACATAATATTTTAGAATCCTCAATCACTGCTATAGACATTGTCTTTGTAGATGTGTCAATCCCCAAAACTTTCATTTTCTATACTCTCCAAAATGTATTTATATTTTTTTTCATTATTTGTATTGATACTAATAATTCTAGTTTCATCTTCACCTTTTTTGATATCTATATCTAATGTATCCTTTGGTAAAATTTCATATATAATATCTGGCCACTCAATAATATTTACATCATCTGAAAATAAATAATCTTCAAAACCTAGTCTAAGAAAATCTTCTTCTCCTTCTAATCTATAAGTGTCAAAATGATTTAAGTTGATTTCTCCATCATATATATTTAATAACGCAAAAGTAGGACTGGTAATATAGTCATCTATTCCCATACCTTCACCAATAAATTGGGTCAAATGAGTTTTGCCAGCTCCTAAATCTCCACGTAAGCATATAGTTTCGCCACCTTTTAAGGTTTTTCCCACTAAATTACCTAATCTTTTCATCTCGTCAATTGAATTAATTAATATTTTTTTCATATTTCACCTATGGATATTATATATGATAATTACTCATTTTTAAAGAATGCTAAATGTTTTTGTCATATCATTGTAAAATTGGAAAAATTTATTCAGTTATAATATAAGGCATGGAGGTTTATATGAGAAATAAGTTTAAAAAGATAATAACAGTAATGGCTTTTTCAGCAGTTTTACTTAGTTCAGTAAGAGTCAATGCTTCAAATGTAATTCACGATGTTAAAGAAAGGCACGATATAGCTACTGGTGTACAACATGTCCAGATAGACAGATTCACTAATAACGGATGGATTGATATCGAAGTTTTAAAACTGGATACTAAAAATAGTTTCAGTAATCTAACTCCTTTAATTAATGGAGAAGGAGTTTCCAAAAGGACAACTTTGTCAGATATGATTCACTCTAATGATGCAGTAGCAGGTATAAATGGGGATTTCTTTGAAACTACAAACTACCCAATGGCTTTGGGGTCATTATATGGAGATGGCAAATTGATTTTATCCTCTCCAGAAGTAGCCTTTAGTAGAAATTCATTTTATATAACTAAAGATGGAAAAGGTGGAGTTGGAAACCTAAACAATAATATTGCAGTAACAAATATTGGCAAAGGAATAAACTATAGCATTAATGCTCTAAATAAAATATCCAGACCATATTCTGCAATTTCAATATTAGATAGCAACTGGGGGGCTAAATCTCCAGGCAATTCTATTGGAACTAGAAATACAGAAGTATTAATTGTTAATAACAAAGTTGTAGATAAAAGAACAGGCGGAGTCCCCTTCCAAATTCTACCTGGTACTTATGTGTTGACACAAGTAGGAACTACTTTAGATTCTTTATCCATAGGTGATAGTGTATCAGTAAATTATGGAGGATATGAAAACCTAGCTTTCTCTATAGGAGGAGGTAATGTTTTAGTTTCCCAAGGATCTGTAGTAAATAATTCGAAATTTTCTAAAACTAGAGCACCAAGAACTGCAATAGGAATTAATAGCTCTAACACGGAAGTTTTATTAGTAACAGTCGATGGCAGAAATAATAGCTCCATAGGTATGAGTGAGCAAGAACTAGCTGAGTTTATGAAAAGCATAGGAGCACATCACGCATTAAATCTAGATGGCGGCGGCTCTACTACAATGGGGATTAAATATTCAGGCGATGAAAAAACTACAGTAGTAAATTCCCCATCAGATGGTTCAGAAAGACCAATAGTTTCTGGTGTAGGGATTAAAACCACTGCCCCAGTCGCTGAACCAAACTATATAAAGATTACTCCCAGTGAGAAATCTACTTTTATAGGATTTTCATACCCTATAACTGTAGAGATTTTCGATCAGTATCACAATAAATTACAAGTAAGTTCGGAGTCCATTTCCCTATCATCAGAATCAGGAACTATCAATGGTCTTAACTTTAACCCAACCGTAAAAGGACCAGGAAAAATAACTGCAACTTACGGAGGAATAACTGGTACAGCTGATGTATTTGTACATTCAGAGATTAAAGAATTAATTCTAGATGTAGGCTCCCTTCAATTGACAAATGGAAAAGTACACATCTTCGAAACCATATATGGAAAAGATGATTTAGGATACAAAAAGAAAATTCACGCATCCCAAGTGCAATTTAGCGCATCAGAAGGAATCGGTTTATTTGAAGGAAATAAATTTACTGCCCAAGGTGATGGCGTAACTGGTGTAATAACTGCTAATTATAATGGCGTAATCAGAAATATTCCGGTATCCGTAGGCACACAAAAAGAAAATGTATTTGGATTTGATTCCATAGAAAATGCTACAATTTCTCTAAGCCCTAATGATGACACCAAAGTTACTGCAAGTGTTGTTATTGATGGAGAAACCCAAGATGAAAATCCTTCTACAGCTTTAGTTTATAGTACTACAGCACAAAAAGAAGCCCAAAGTGCAGCTATAAACTATGAAGGTGGAATATCCTTAGGTTCAGCTCAATACATCGGACTTTGGATAAAAGGTGATAATTCAGGTGGAAAGATTTCTACAAGCTTCAGAGATGCAAGTGGAAAAACAGGAAACGCAGTTCTAGTTGAAAAGATAGATTTTAATGAATGGAAATATGTAGAAGCTTTTATTCCTGCTTCCTTAAAAGGAAATATATTCCTAGACAAACTATCAGTTACAATAACAGATGAAGTTGAGCTAGTTTCAACTGTTAAATTTGATGGCCTAATCTCAGGAATTAAATTACCTCTAGATTGGGAGTTAGCTAAAGGTTCAAGTGTCTCTGGAGACCCAAGGAATTTCCAAGGAGAAACTGAAGGAGCTTCCAAAATATCTATTACCAGCTTAAATAAAAATGGTGGAGATAATTCTCAAAAAATAAATCATTTGCAAAATAAAAATGTAGCAGTAGTATTTAACGGTGCATCACCAGAGACTATGTCCGGAATAAATTCAGAATTGAAATTCAACGGTAATGACGTACACAATATTAAAACTTCAAATGCTACAGCATTTATTACTCTTCAATCCAATCAAAATGGAATAAGATCTGCCAATGCAGCACAATGGAAACCATTTATGAATGCAATGGAAAATGGAGAATATAAAAACATAGTAATAATGATGCAACATGACCCTGAGAATTTAACAGGAGCTAAAGAAAAAACATTCTTCTTTGATATTATTGATAAAGCTGTAAAATCTGGAAAAAATGTATTTATAGTATCTCCAGGAAATAGTAATTCTGTGGAATGGTTAAGCGGATACAGAAGAGTATCTCTAACTGGATATGGAAATGCTGTTTTAGACATTAACATCAAAGATGGAAATCTATCTTATGTTATGACAAGATTTTAATTTAAAATACACATTTGTAATAGGAAAATCTCTCTAGAAATCTCTAGGGAAATTTTTTATGTAACTGATCTTCTATTTTAGAAAATAAAAACTAAAGTTTATCTATAAATAATTTTCCTGTATAATATAACAGTAAAGAATTTTGGATCATAACTTTTTTGAAATAGTTCAACTATTTCAAAATGTAAATACGATTATTAAGATTCACAGAATAAATAATTTGCAAATTTAAAGTTAAGATTATTATCTCATTAAAATTTAGGAGGTTTATGTGAAGAAAAAAATTACTTTAGTTTCAAGTGGAAATGGTTCTATAACTGCTGCAGCAGATTTAATGCTCCAAGGACATGATGTTTTAGTATATAACCTAGAGGAAAATAAAGATAAAATGGAATTTTTAGAAAAAGATATTGTTCTAGTTGAAGGTGATAAAAGAACAACTTTGAAAATTCCGTATACTACCGACCCTGTTGAAGCTACTAGAGATGCTTATATGATTATGTATCCCCTACCAGGTTATGCTATCGAATATTTTGCAAAAGAGCTTGCTCCCCATACGAATGAGGATACAATAGTATTTTTTAATGCAGCAGCTTCCTTTGGACCTTTGGTCTATGAAAAAGCTACTGGTATTAGACCTAAGTATTCTATAGAATCACACACTTTGACTTATGCCACAAGAGTTGATAAAAAATCCAATGAAATTCATTTGCATTTGAGAGTTAAAGAAGTTTTTGCAGCTTCACCTAATTGTGATTTGACAGAGGAATTAGTAAAAAAATTACAGGAATTTTATCCGGTTATTGAACCTGCTCAAGACCTCATTCATGTGTTTTTACTAAATGCAAATCCTGAGACTCATACTGCCGGATGTCTTTTAAATGCTGGAAGAATAGATTATTCTCAAGGGGAATTCTATTTGTATAAAGAAGGAATAACTAAAAGTACTTTAAAAGTGATGAGGGCAGTTGCTAAAGAAAGACGTGAAATAGCAAAGGCTTATGGGTATGAACTAAAGGGCGAGTTAGAAAGTAGATTAGATAATGGATATTTTGAACCGACAAATAAAACCTTTGATAATGAAAATGATAGATTACAATATCACTTCAATTACTCTCCCATATTTAGAAATATCAAAGGTCCAAGCTCTGTTGGCAGTAGATATTTTATTGAAGATATAGCAATAGGGCTAACAAATTGGGAAAAACTAGCAAAGGTAAGAAATATCAAGACACCTACAGTAACAGCATTAATACAGTTGGGAGAAATTATTGAACAAAGAGATTATCGACAAATGGGTGAAGAAATGATTCCTTGGGAACTAGTTACCCAATGCAGAATAGATTTTTAATAACATTATTTTTTACATGACAATTATATTTAGACGATGACGAGAACAGAGGAGATGGTTATGAATAATATTAGTAAAAAGGGTTCGTCAGGATTAAGTGCAATAGACTTTTTTATGTTAGGATTTGGCTCAATGATTGGAGTTGGATGGACTGTTTCATTGAATGATTGGTTTTATACAGCAGGCGGTGTTTTAGGCACGGTTCTAGCTTTTCTAATTGGTACATTGATGGTTATACCCATTGGACTATGCTATGGAGAAATGACAGGATCAATGCCTGTTTCCGGAGGGACCATGGCCTTTGCTTATCGGGCAGAAGGTTCTAGGCTTTCATTTTTAGGAGGTTGGTTAACTTCCCTGGCGTATATAGTTTTACTCCCATGGGAAATGATATATATTAATCATATTTTGGGTCTACTATTTCCATTTTTCACCAAAGGCACTCCCTTGTATGTGATATTTGGATTTGAAGTGTATTTAGGTTCATTAATATTTGGAATAGCATTAACCTTTGCTATGATACTGTTAAATGTCAAAGGAACAGCTTTAGCAGGAAAAATGCAGACAAAACTTACAATAGGAATATTAGTAGCAGCATTAATCATAATATTTTTTGGTTTTATGAAAGCTAATCCAGACAATTTAAAACCGATTTATATGCCCATTGAAAGTCAGGGACATAAAACGTTTTTTGGTGGCTTTATAAGTATTTTGGTTATAGTTCCCTTTTTCTTAGCAGGTTTTGACGCTATACCACAAGCTATAGAAGATGCTAATGACGACATAGACCCCAAAAAAATTCCAAAGATAATAGTATTTACAATCGCAGCTGCAGGCTTATTTTATATTTTAATAATATTATCAGCAGCGACAGCAGTTCACTGGACAGATTTTGTTCAATTAGAATCTCCTGCTTTGGCTTTTTTATTCTCGTGGGTTTATGACGGAGCTTTATCAAAATTTCTATACTATGTAGTTATGATTGGAGCTTTAGGAGGATTACTTTCCACATATAATGGCATGTTTATAGCAGCTTCTAAATTATTATATAGTATGGGACGTTCTAAATTATTACCAGATGCATTTTCAATTACTACAATACACGGAACACCTGTAGTTGCAATTTTATTTTGTGGTTTGGCAACTTTAATAGGTCCCTTTTTTGGAACATCAGTAATTGCACCTCTAACAAATGTAGGATCTCTGTCTTTTGTACTTGGATGGCTTATAACTAGCTATTCTACATTAAAGCTTAGAAGGTTTGAAGGTACATTAAAAAGACCAATTAAAGCTGGAGAAGATTACACAGTAATTCTAATATCAATCGCAGTATCTTCTTTGTTAGTAATACTTTCTATTATTCCAAGCTCACCTGGATTTATGACTTATCCAAGCTTGGGAATATTCATAGTATGGCTAATATTGGGAGTTATTTTTTATAAAATATCTCAAAATAGAGGTGAACAAGTTTCAGAAATTGAAAGATTTGAATTGATGTTTGAAAAAGATGAATAAAAATAAGAGTTTCAGAAAATTTTCTGAGACTCTTATTTTTTGATTATATTTGTCTAATTTAAAATATTCAATTTTGTTTTTTATAAATATTTCTTTTTAATTTCCATTCTCATAGTCATATTAGGATCTACTATTTGGCAAACTCTTAAATCTCCTGCAATAGATAAAAGCATTCCTGCTTGATTCATGGTTAAATTAGTCTTTTTCATAATTAAATCTATCATATTGTTAATTGCAAGTTCACTAGCTTCTTCCATAGTTTCCCTAGAACCTAAAGTAATCCATTTGTTTTTTGTTTCTATAATAGGCAATTTAAAGTCAAAATCTTTTAATACTTCTACTTGAACTTCAACTTCTCCAGCGATTTCCATTCCCGAACCCATGATTTCACCATCACCCATAGCAGCGTGAAGGTCACCAATAGAAAGAAGTGCTCCCTCTACATTGACTGGCAAATAAAGACTAACTCCCTCTTTTACCATTTTGCAATCCATATTTCCACCATGGTCATGGGGTGTGCCTGTAGAAATTCCTTCACCTTCAGGAGCAGTTCCTATTACCCCTATCATTTTATTTAGAGGAATTTTTAATCCCTTATACCTTACATAATCTCCCTCGATTATTCCAATAACTGTTTCTTCTTTTTCAATTTTTTCAGAAAGTCTTCCAAGCCCTGGTGAAGTAACAACTGCCCCTTGTTTTCCTATATCTATTTTAATTATTTTAACCTTCAGAACATCTCCTGGCATAGCATCTTCAATAAATAAAGGACCAGTTGCTGGATTTACTCTATTAAAATCTATTCCACTGACTACATCATCTTCAGTTCTTATTACATCGGAAAAACAGTCACAAGTTTCAAATACAATTTTATCACCACTTTTAGCAGTTAAAACCGGTTCGTTATTTTTGTCCATTGTAAAAATTGTCTTATCACTAGTTATTCTCATGAATTACCTCCAAAGTCATTTTATATATTATAGTATAAGGAAAAATTTAATGCAAAACATTCAAAAAAAGAGTCATGTCCATTTGAACACAACTCTTGATTTTAATCTACTGCTCTTCGAATCTTTCCGCCTATTCCCTTTAATTTATTTTCTATATCCTCATATCCTCTGTCAATATGATAAATATTATAAATTTCTGTTTCGCCTTCTGCAACAAATCCTGCCAAAATTAAAGCTGCTCCACATCTTAAATCTGTAGCATATACCTTGGTTCCCTTTAATTTATTGCCACCGCTTATTATTGCAGACCTATCATTTACAGTAATGTCTGCACCCATTATATTGAATTCATCTACATGCATAAAACGATTTTCAAAAACCGTCTCTATAACCACATTAGTTCCTTCACATTGAGTCATCATAGCCATAAATTGGGCTTGCATATCCGTTGGGAAACCTGGGTAAGGCATAGTTTTAATATCTATACTTTTAAGTTTTTCAGGTCCAATAACCCTTACGGATTCGCCATTTTCTTCTATTACGCAACCAGCTTCTTCTAATTTAGAAATTACAGGTCTTAAGTGATCTGTTATTACATTTTCTACAACAACATCTCCACCTGTTATAGCTGCCGCAACCATAAATGTGCCAGCTTCTATCCTATCAGGAATAATTTGGTGTCTAGCTCCACCTAATTTTTCTACACCATCAATAATAATAGTATTAGTTCCAGCGCCACGAATATTTCCACCTAATTTTCTCAAAAAGTTAGATAAATCGACAATTTCTGGCTCCATAGCTGCATTTTCGATTGTAGTTCTACCTTCAGCCAAAACTGCCGCCATCATAATATTTTCCGTAGCACCAACTGATGGAAAGTCCAAATAAACTTTATTTCCCACTAGTTTTTCAGTATGGGCAAAAATATATGAATCTTCTCCATCTTCCATTTCACCATAAACTTCATCGCATTTAACTCCCAATGCTCTAAAGCCTTTTAAATGCAAATCTATTGGTCTAGCACCAATACTGCATCCACCAGGTAAGGAGTTCTTAGCTTTTCTCATTCTACCAAGTAGAGGTCCCATTACTAAAAAGGAAGCTCTCATTTTGCTCATTAATTCATATTTAGTTTCATAAGTTTTTATATTTTCAGCATTTATTTTTACTGTACCATTTCCCATGTCTTCTACTGTAGCACCTAATGCTCTCAAGACATCACAAATGATTTCCACATCTTTTAATTTCGGTACATCTTCTAGTATAATATCTTCTGTACCTAATAAAGATGCTGCTAATATGGGCAAACTTGCGTTTTTAGCTCCACTAACTCTAATATTTCCTTCTAATTTGCCACTATTTTCAATGATCAGTTTCTCCAACTGTAATCCCCCATTCAATCTGTAATCCGCCTTTTGTATTATACCATATAAGTTTACATTTCTCTATTCATATTAATGAAAGATAAAGATATTCATCCACTTAACTGTTTAAATATAAATAAAATGGCGAAAACCATTTAACGTCTTACTTTAATTATATTCGATAAAATAATAAATCCAATACTAAAAGCTAACATAATCAATACATTAGGCAAGATTATCGATAAGCTTGGATTAAATCCTAGCTGATTGTTATTAGTAATATAATAATAAGAAGGGAGAAATTTGCTCAAATTTAAAGTAAATTTACTCAATAACTCCTGAGGAACAAAAGCCCCAGAAATAAACGACGCCCCTAAACTCACAACATTCATAATCGCAGATAAAGTGTTCTCATTGGTTACAATTCTCGATAGTAAAATCGCTAAAGTTACTACACTAATCATAAAAACAAAACTATTTAGAATATAATAAGGCAGGGTCTCATGATTTTTATACAATAAAATATACATAACAATGTAAATCAACCAAGCGCCAACACCCACCACAATATGACCTAAAGTTAATTGTAAGTTTTGAGAAGCTTTAGAAACAGGAGAAACTTCATTACGCTTAGAAATGGTTTCCTTTTTATAAATCACCATCACCGAGTTAATAATTAATACAATCTGAGACATCAAAACATAATGCAAAAAGTTAAAGTAATTATGAGCACCATTTGTTTCTGTCTTACTAATAGTGCTTACTGAAACCTCATGGTCTAAATCTTCTAATGAAGAACTGATAGAATCCGATAAAGAAAGTCCCACTCTCTCGTACATTCCAACTTTATTTAAGAATTCATTTACACGCTGAGTCACCATTAAACCTGACATACTTTTAGGCGCAGATTTAAAATGGACGATTTTATTTTCTTCAAAATCTGAATCGATAGTAATTAAAGCGTCAATTATTCCATAAAATAACTCATCCTCATTTGAATTCTCGACTATTTCCATAGACTTGGATAAATAATTTTCAAGGGCTTTACTTAATTCTCCCTCATTCTCATTTTGGATGCTCACCTTTAGTTTTACACTTTGATACTCCCCTGCTGAGGGCGTTTTGCTCACACTAAATACGACAATCAATACCAAAAAAATGGCAGAATACATCAAAAGCATTACTTTATGCCTATTAACAATTCTAAAATAATTTTTAAAGACTGTCATATTGTTTCCCCCTAATAAATCTAAAGGTCAATAAAATAAGAACAAAAGTTACACCACTAAGCCACATCATATTCATCCAATATCTATCAAGACTTGGATAATAATATAATGAATACAAAGCATCCGTAATTAAAGCCACGGGATTTACTCTATTTATAATTGGCACATTCTTTTCAATTAAAATTTTAATATTAGACACCATCATACCCGCTAAAAAAGACATCATCATTGTCAAACTAATTCCTAATCCAATCTTAGTATCCTGGCTCTTTTTATTACTCGCCCCAATTAAAGTTCCAAAAGAAACTCCCGTCAAAGCACCCAAACTCACTAGTCCAAAAATTGGTAACAACTTTTCTCCAATATTAACTTTTAATGCAAAGTGAATGACTAGCATCGTAATAATTATTACCGACATATTAATTAACCAAGCCACCAACAAAGATGCACTCAAACTCGTCCTCTTTCGCATAGGTGACATAATATTACGCTTAGCAGTGGTGCTTAAATTCGCCTCATACTGATAAATAACAGTCATCCCCCACATATATCCATACATTGCTTGCATTCCAATCAATGTATAAAAATAAGTATTCGATAAACTCATATTTGGGTTCGAATTATCCACTACATACTCAGAATAATCAAACAAAGAATTAATATCCATATTAGGATTCTCAACAAATATTTTCTTAACAGTTTCCATATTATGAAGATAACTATTCATTACAGTTTCTACTACAGTTTCCTTCACGCCAGCACTCTGGGTTTCAATTCTATCTATATCGGAAATATAAGCTACAACTTTTTGATCTAATAACATTTGATTATTATTAGTCTTAGTTACCTTAAAGATATCCTCATCCTCTAAACCATCTAAAAATATTTCAAAACCCGGTTCATTTAGTAATTTTTCATTTACTGCAACATCAATTGGCTCCAATTTAAACTCATTATCTAAATTACCCAGTGCCAGTTTAAATAATAGCCCTAAAATAATGGGAAATAGAAGTCCCCAAAAAATTAAAGACTTCTGTCTCAATAGTATTTTAAAAGTGTTTTTAAAAGAATGAATAAACATATTAATCCCTCAATTCTTTTCCAGTTAACTCTAAAAAGACATCATTCAAAGTCGGCCTTTGGGAAGATAAAGACTCATAATTTACATTATTATCAGATAAAAATCTAATTAAATCCAAAAGATTTTCATTTCCCTTTTCGAATAAAACAGTACACAAAGGGTCTTGATATTCGACACTTAACACATTCTCTAAAACTCGAATCTTTTCAATAATCTCGGCATTTAATTGGCTACTCTCAAATAAAACCTTTTCATTTAAACTGATTTGATTTTTAAGAGATTGAGCACTTCCTTTGGCGATTACTTCTCCTTTATCAAGAATAATAATCTCATCACATAATTGCTCAACCTCATCCATATAATGAGAAGTATAAATAACGGTGGCACCTTGGGTATTTAAATGTTTAATTCCTTCAAGAATATTATTTCTAGACTGAGGGTCAACTGCAACTGTAGGCTCATCAAAAAATAAAATCTCAGGTTTATGGGCGATTCCACACGCAATGTTTAATCTTCGCAATAATCCACCTGATAATTGTTTCGGTCTAAACTTTTTAAAATCATTCAGCGCCACTAAATCAATAGCTTCCTGAACTAAATGTTTTCTTAAATTTTTATCTAAAACATATAAACCACAAAAATAATCCACATTTTCATATACTGATAATTCTTCAAAAACTCCCACATCTTGAAATACAACACCAATTTTTTCTTTTATATGATATTTCTCAGGAGACATTTCCTCGCCGAAAATTTTAATTTCCCCATCATCAAAAGATAATAAAGATAAAATACAGTTGATAGTTGTAGACTTACCAGAACCATTAGGACCCAATAAACCTAAAATCTGTCCCTCTTTGACATCTAAATCTAAATTATTAACAGCTGTCAATTCCTTATATTTTTTTGTTAACCCACGCACCTCTATAACATTAGTCATACACACTTCCTCCATATCATTAGATTAAAATATACGAACCACTTAACTGATTGTAAGATTTTTCCGATCTTGCGGAGGTAATAG
>JAAYEN010000308.1 GCA_012728775.1 Tissierellia bacterium | reverse complement strand
TACTGCTTCTTCTGGATATTTTCCTGCTGCAGTTTCTCCAGAAAGCATTATCGCACTTGTTCCATCTATAATAGCATTAGCAACGTCAGTTACTTCTGCCCTAGTTGGTCTAGGATTTCTCATCATAGAGTCTAGCATTTGAGTCGCAGTAATTACAGGTTTTCCTGCTAAATAACATCTTCTTATTAAATCTTTTTGTACTAGAGGAATTTCTTCAGGTGCTACTTCTACACCTAAGTCTCCTCTGGCTACCATTATTCCATCTGATGCTTTAATAATTTCTACTATATTGTCAATTCCTTCTTGATTTTCAATTTTAGAAATAATTTCTATAAATTCTCCGTGATTATCTTCAAGAATTTTTCTAATTTCATTTACGTCATCCATTTTTCTCACAAAGGATGCAGCAATAAAGTCTACTTCATTTTGAATTCCGAAAATTATATCACTTTTATCCTTTTCAGTTACAGCTGGAAGAGATATTTTAACATTAGGAACGTTAACTCCCTTATGATTTTTTAACTCTCCACTATTTAGAACTTCACAAATAATATCTGTACCGTCTTTTATTTCTTTTACTACCAATTCTACTAGACCGTCATCTATTAAAATTGCTGTTCCGACTTCTACATCATCTGATAGTCCTTCATGGGATATAGAAACAATTTCTTGATTTCCTAAAATATCCCTTGTGGTCAAGGTAAATATATCTCCTGTATTTAAGTTAATCGGCTCAGTTTCAAAATTACCCAGTCTTATTTCTGGTCCTTTAGTATCCAACATAATCGCAATTGGATAATTTAGTCTATCAGCTACCGATTTTATTCTGTCAATTCTTTGTTGGTGTTCATCGTGAGTTCCGTGAGAAAAATTTAATCTTGCCACGTTCATGCCTGCAAGCATCAATCTTTCTAGCATTTCTGATGATTCAGATGCTGGTCCTATCGTGCAGACAATTTTTGTTTTTTTATCCATTAGTTTCCTCCCTACACAGATAATATATTTATCGTGTCGTAAATATCGTAATTAAATTTACCTTCTGCTGCCAAAGCCTCGTTAATGTCTACTTCTATTACCTCATTGTTTTTTATTCCCAAGGCAACATTAGTCATACCTGCCATTAAAAGCTCTACTGCTCTTCTACCCATTAAAGATCCCATTATTCTATCAGGAGCACTAGGAGCTCCGCCCCTTTGAACATGGCCTAAAACAGTAACTCGAGTGTCTATACCTGTTTTTTCAATTACTTGTTCAGCTATTTCAAAAACATTACCTACACCTTCTGCCACTATTATTAGATTGTGTTTTTTTCCTCTCATTCGTCCCTTTAATGCTTTTCTACAAATCTCATCCACATCCACAGGTTGTTCAGGAACTATTATACTTTCCCCTCCACCTGCTAATGAAGAATACAAAGCTAAGTCCCCAGAATGTCTACCCATAACTTCGATTACATTTGCACGACCATGGGAAGAAGAAGTATCTCTTAATTTTCCAATAGCTTCAATTACAGTTTCTATCGCCGTCCAAAATCCTATCGTATAATCGCAATAATATAAGTCATTATCTATTGTACAGGGAATACCTATGGTCATTATTCCAGCTTCAGATAATTTTTGCGCTCCTCTGAAGGATCCATCTCCACCTAGAACTATTAATCCATCAATATTATATACGTCTAAAACGTTTAGTGCTTTTTGAAACCCTGCTTCAGTTTCAAATTCTTCACTTCTAGCTGTACCTAAAACTGTACCGCCCCTTTGAATTATATCTCCTACGCTAGATGCAGTTAATTCCGTCAGCTCACCATCTATTAATCCTTTATAGCCATTGCTAATTCCATATACTGTAATTTTGTTAAAAATGGCAGTACGTGTTATAGCCCTTATGGCTGGATTCATTCCCGGCGCATCTCCACCACTGGTTAATACAGCAATTCTCATAATTTCCTCCTATTTCAATACTATATCATTTTCTTCTAAATGTTGGCTTAAGGAAGTCGTTATATCTTCTATTCTAGCCACATCGATTTTTATTTTCTCATTAGTAGTCGTCAGCTTTTCATTACTAAAATAAAATACTACATCCGTATTGCCTTTAAAAGCACTTAGAACATTTATTATTTCATTAATGGTATTTGTATCATCTTTAGAATCCATTCTCAAAAAAAGCTTTCTACTGTTATTTCTTTTCATTTCCTCTTCAATGGGAGTTATTCTTTCCACAATTAGCTTGGTTTCTTCTGCGTCTGATACTTGTAATTTCCCGATTACTGTAACTACTTTATCTTCTTCTATATACTCCAAGTATTGCTCAAAAGTTCTAGGAAACACTACACATTCTATAGAATCCACTAAGTCTTCTATGGTAATAAAAGCCATAAGATCATTTTTTCTAGTTAATAATCTTCTAATATTTATAATCATACCAGCTAGTTTCATGACCTTTCCGTCATAAAAAATGTGGTCTTCTGTTTCATCGTGAATTTTTATTTCTCCAATAGAATAGGTGTTTATCCTATTTATAGTTTCTTCATACTCCTCCAAAGGATGTCCTGTAATATAAACTCCAGTACTTTCCTTCTCCATTTCGTATAATTCAGTGTTGGAAAATTCTGGAACATTGGGATATATTAAGTCATATGAATTTGAATATTCACTAACTCCACCAAACAAGTCAAATTGTCCTTGGAGATTCCTTTTTTGCTCTTGAAGATGACTACTTAACATATCTTCATAAACGCACATAGCCTTTGCTCTACTGGGGATTATTCCATCTAGAGAACCTGAGCGAATTAATCCATCTAAAGCTCTTTTGTTTAGAGCATTAGCTTTAAAATCTGAAACTCTAGTTATAAAGTCCTTCAAGCTAGTAAAATCTCCGTCTAATTCCCTAGCTCCTACTATGGCTTCAATGACACTTCCACCGATTCCTTTTATACCCAAAAGTCCGAAACGAATTGCATCATTTTCTACGGAAAACTTCTTAAAGGATTTATTCACATCAGGTCTTAATATTTCTATTCCCAATCTTTTACATTCTTCTAAATATAAAACCACTTGATTAGTTTGACTTACTATGGATGAAATTAAAGCAGCCATATATTCTGATGGGTAATATCTTTTGAGGTATGCAGTTTGAAATGCCACAACTGCATAAGCCACAGAGTGGGATTTATTAAATGCGTAATTTGCAAAATCTATCATCAAATCAAAAATTCTATTTGCACTAATTTCGTCAACGCCATTTCTAACAGCACCAGTTACTAATACATTTCCGTCACTGTCTTCTTTACCATAGATGAAAATTCTACGTTCCCTTTCCATCTCGTCCATCTTTTTCTTACTCATGGCACGACGAATTAAATCCGCATGACCAAAAGAATATCCGCCAATTTTTCTAACAATTTGCATTACCTGTTCTTGATATACTATACAACCATAAGTAGGCTCTAGAATTTCTTCTAGCTGTGGGTGGATATAAGAAATTTTAGAACTATCGTGTTTTGAAGCTACGAATTGAGGAATTTGATCCATTGGTCCAGGTCTAAACAAAGAGTTAGCTGCCACTAGGTTTTCGAACCTATCGGCTTTTAATTCTTTTAAAAATCTTCTCATACCAGCAGACTCGAATTGAAATATTCCAATGGTTTCTGCATTCTTAAAGATTTCTAAAACTTCTGGATCTTCGTTATCTATATTGTCGATATCTATATCTACACCGTGATTCCTTTTGATAGCTTCTAGAGAATCTTGAATTACAGTTAGAGTC
>JAAYEN010000030.1 GCA_012728775.1 Tissierellia bacterium | reverse complement strand
TGTATAATTATTTGTTTGCAAAGAGAAATAATGGAAAATTTATTCTTAGAATAGAAGACACTGATCAAACTAGATTTGTAGAAGGTGCTCTAGAAAACTTAATCAGATCTTTAGAATGGTCTGGAATAACATATGATGAGGGAGTTTTCTTTGAAGATGACAAACTTGTACAAAAGGGAGACAGTGGACCATATATACAATCTGAAAGATTGGACATATATCATGAATATGTGGAGCGCTTAATAGAAAGTGGTCATGCATATTATTGTTTTTGCGACATGGATAGACTAGAAAATCTTCGTGAGAGACAAAAAATGGAAGGAAAAGTTCCTAAATATGATGGACTTTGCAGAGGAGTAACTCTAGAAAATGCTAAAGAGAGAATCGCTGCAGGAGAAGAATATGTAGTGAGACTTAAAATGCCTGATAATCAACAGATTGAATTTGATGATTTAGTAAGAGGCCATATTTCCATTAACTCTGACGATCTAGATGACCAAGTGTTGTTAAAATCAGATGGATATCCTACTTATCATATGGCAGTAGTAGTAGACGATCATTTAATGGGAATTACCCACGTAGTTAGAGGTGAGGAATGGATTTCTTCTACTCCAAAACACGTATATTTATTTGAATCCTTTGGATGGAAGGCTCCAAAATTTGTACATTTACCTACAGTATTGAATGAAAGTAGAAAAAAACTTTCTAAAAGAGAAGGGGATGTTTCAGTAGAGGATTTCAGAGCAAGCGGATACCTTCCAGAAGGATTAGTTAATTATCTAGCCCTTGTGGGATGGAGCCCAGAGGGTAATAAAGAAATAATGAGCATGGATGAAATGGTAGAAGAGTTTTCCTTTGATAGAGTTGCTAGCGCAGGTGGAATTTTTGATCGAAAAAAACTAGACTGGGTTAACAGCCACTACATGAAAGAATTGAATATAGATGAATTTTATAAATTATCCAAGCCATTTATTGTAAACAGCGGACTTGTTGAAGAAAGTTTCTTTGATCCTCACGAAGAATGGACGAAAATTTTACTTGAGACCATACAAGACAGTGTAGATAATCTAGCTCAAGTTCCCGAACAAATAAAATTCGCATTCGAAGATTATCCAGAGATACTTGGAGATGAAGAAGTAGAAATATTAAAAGGAGAGACAGTACCAGAACTTTTAGATGCTATCAAAAACAAAGTAGAAGCCATGGACAAAATAACTTTCGAGGCTGCTAAAACATTTATGAAAGAAATCCAAAAAGAAACTGGAATCAAAGGCAAAAATTTATTTATGCCAACGAGAATTGCAATAACTGGAGTTCAACATGGACCTGAGCTTGCAAACATTCTGTATCTTCTTGGGAAAGAAAAAATCCTAGACAGAATAGAAAAGGTAAAAAGTTTTATATAACTGGTACCTACATTAATATGTATAATGGTACTTGTAAAGATACCAGATAATTGATATCCTCTTAATATATTAGGAGGATATTTTTATGGACAAGAACGAAACAAAATCAAAATTTTCAATCAATCAAGTTGCACTTTATGGCATATTAATGGCTCTTGTAGTTTTAGCTACTATGCTAGTCACCATACCTACAATAGCTACTCAAGGCTACATTAATTTAGGAGATGCTATAGTATTGTTATCAGGCATGATATTAGGACCAACTGGTGGTTTTGTAGTAGGAGGAGTGGGTTCAGCCCTTGCAGATATTATACTGGGATATGCTTACTATGCTCCATTTACACTGGTTATTAAAGGCATTGAAGGTGCTTTAGGTGTATTTTTGTTTAGAAAAATATTAAAAGAAAAAAATACTTTAATCCCACTAGTAGTAGGAGGCATCTGGATGGCTATAGGTTATCTATTGGCTGAAATATTTTTATATGATTTCCCAGCTGCAATTGCCAGTTTTCCAGGTAATGTACTACAAGGAGTAGTAGGTGCTATACTAGCTTCTCTCTTATACAGAAATATAAAAAATAAAATTTAAAAAGACTATTTTTAAACTAAGTAGTAGATATCAAAGGTTGCATTGGAGAAAAACTTTCCATGCAACTTTTTGTTTTTTTATTATTGTCATTGAACCTCGCCTATGATATAGTAGTTTGTACAATGAAAATTAAATTAAAACACAATATATAGTGGGAGGCAAAACGTGCAAGTTAGAAAAAGAAATGGGAATTTAGTAGAGTTTGAACAAGATAAAATAGTAATAGCAATCGAAAAAGCTATGGCAGAGACTGAAGAGGGAATAGATGAGGCCATATCCAAACAGATAGCAAATACTATTTCACAAAAGCACGAAGGTGATGAAGAGCTTCATATAGAAACTATCCAGGACGAGGTTGAGCTGGAACTTATGAAAGTTCGACCAGATGTGGCTAAGAAATATATAATCTACAGACAGGAACGTGAAAAATTAAGACGTGAAGGCTGGGATATGTCAGATCTTCAAAGAGATATCTATGAGAAAAAATATAGATATGACTCTGAAAACTTTGAAGAATTTTTAAACAGAGTTAGCGGAAATAATGAGGCAATAAAAAAAGCCATTAAAGACAAGCGCTTTATGCCAGCTGGCAGAATCTTGGCAGGCAGAGGATTGGATAAATTTGGCAAAAAAATTACACTTTCAAATTGCTACGTTCTTCCAAAAGTTGGAGATAGTATAGAAGAAATTTATGATACAGCAAAACACCTAGCTAGAACATATAGCTATGGCGGCGGAGTGGGATTAAATATTTCCAAACTAAGACCCAGAGGAGCAAGAGTAAATAACGCAGCTTCTACGACTACAGGTGCAGTTTCATTCATGGATTTATTTGCTCAAACTACAGCATTGATTGGAATGAAGGGAAGACGTGGAGCTTTAATGCTTAACATGGATTGCACCCACCCTGACATTGAAGAATTTATCGATGTGAAAAGCAATTTAGAGAAAGTGACGAGTGCAAATATTTCAGTAAATGTAAATGATGAATTCATGAATGCAGTAACTGAAAAGAAACCTTTCAAACTTCATTTCGAGGTGGAAACATCTGGAGAAAATATTGAAAAAGAAGTTGACGCCAATGAAATCTTTAGAAAATTAGCGTACAATAACTGGAGAATGGCTGAACCAGGAATACTTTATTGGGATAGAATAAAAACGTGGCATTTGATGAGCGAAGATCCTAATTTCGAATATGCTGGTGTAAATCCCTGTGCCGAAGAACCACTTCCAGCTTATGGAAGCTGTAATTTAGGTAGTATAAACTTAGGTGAATTTGTAACTCATCCATTTACAATTTATGCGAGATTTGAATTTGAAAAATTTGGCAAATTGGTCAGAGAAGGTGTTAATTATCTAAATGGAGTTTTAGATGAAAATATGGCTCTTCATCCATTAGAAGAACAACGAGAAGTAGGAGCTAAACTTCGCCAAATAGGACTTGGTATCATGGGACTTGCTGATGCCTTTATAAAATTAGGCGTAGAGTATGGTTCAGAAGAGTCCATCAACCTAATTAACCAAATAGGACGATTATTAATAAACGAAGCATTAAGAGCTTCTGCGCTACTTGCAAAAGAAGAAGGACCATACCCAGATTATAATCCAGAGTATGTTCTTAAAAGCCCATTCTTACTTCATAATGCAGACAATGATGTCTTGGAACTTATAAAAGAACATGGACTTAGAAATTCTCAGCTTCTTACAATTGCACCGACAGGAAGTATTTCTACTTTGATAGGATGTAGCAATGGGGTAGAGCCGTTGTTCCAAGTATCTTATACTAGAAAAACTGAGTCAATCCACGGAGTAGATACGTATTACAAAGTCTATTCTGACATTGTTAGAAAATATATGAATGCAAATGACCTCAGTTCTGATGACGAACTTCCAAGTTTTATTACAACAGCGGACAAATTAGATTACAAAAAGAGAATTGATGTGCAATCAGCTTTCCAAAAATTTATAGATGCTAGTATCTCGTCTACAGTAAATGTTCCTAATGAATTTACAGTGGAAGAAGTAGAAGATCTTTACAAATACGCTTGGGAAAAAGGCGTAAAAGGTATAACGATTTATAGAGATGGTTGTGATAGAGCTGGAATTTTGACAACAGACTCTACAAAAAGATCTAGAATTCAAGAACTACAAGATGAGTTGAATAGAGAGATAGTAAAAGAGTTAGAAGAAAATCCAGGAGTGTGCCCAATGTGTGGTGGAACTATGAACGTATCTGGCGGTTGTGAAGAATGTCAAGACTGCGGTTATAGTCCTTGTGCGATATAAAATTAAAATTTATAATTAATGTGGTGAGATGAGTCTTGCCACATTTTTTAGATTTAAAAACATTGAAAATTTAAGCATTAAAGAATAAAATTGAATTGTAGTAATGTATGTGATAAAATCTATTTAGATAAAATTCTAAATGCTTTTGTAAAGGAGGCATATATGAGTATAAAATTTCAAAATCTCTACAAGAGCTACGGAGATACAGAAATACTCCATGGCGTTACATTTGAGGTAACTCCTGGAAAACCTATGGCATTTTTAGGTCGAAATGGTGCAGGCAAAACCACTACTATAAGAGGATTTATGGACGTATTTCGTTTTGATTCAGGTAGTGTTACTATAGGCGATAGACCCTTTAATGTAAGAGATTTTAGAGTTGGATATTTGCCAGAGGAGAGAGGGCTGTATCAAAAGCATAAAATTTTAGAGCAATTAATATATTTTTCAAAGCTAAAAGGTATCGATGGAGAAATTGCTAAAAAAAACATTTTGGAATTGTTAGAAAAAGTAGAGCTATCTGAATATGCTGATAAAAAATTAGAAACTCTCTCAAAAGGAAACCAACAAAAAGTACAAATAGTCCAAGCGCTTATGAATAATCCTGAGATAGTAATTTTAGATGAGCCATTTTCTGGTCTAGATCCAGTTAATTCCAAAATACTCAGAGACTTAGTAAAAGAGATCACTGATGCTGGAAATTATCTGATATTTTCTTCTCATCAAATGGGATATGTAGAAGAAATGTGTGAAGAACTAACTATTATAGAAAGTGGAAACATCGTCGTTTCTGATTCTATTGAAAATATAAAAAAAGAGATGAGCGGCGGCAGAGTAACTTTATCTGCAGAGAAGATGAATTTAGGTACCTTAGAAATGTATTTGCGTTCACAGATTGAAGAAATTGAAATGAGCAAGACTGAAAATGAGCTGGCCATCAATTTATTTGATAAAAATAAAAGTGATTTTCTACAAGAATTACTGGACATTGGTATTGAGATAAAAAATTTTGGAGAATATGAACCATCAGTCTATGACATTTTTATCCAATCGGTAGGTGAACGAAATGAATAAAATTCTTACAGTATTCAAATACGAATTAAAATCCACGCTAAAATCTAAAACCTTTATAGTATCAACATTGATTTTTGTTGCCATAATTTTGGCAGGATCCTTAATGTTTAGATTTGGATTTTCAGATATGGGTCAAGGTTTTCAAGAGCAGTTTTCAGAATATATTCCATCACAAACTGGAGAGTCTCATCTTGAGCATATAGGGGTAGTAACTGAAGATAGTGATTACGACACGAAAACTCTAAAAGATATTTTTAAAAACTATAGAATTACAGAATATAGTTCAGAAGAGGAAATGAAAAAATCTATATCAAATCATGAAGTGGATGCTGGATTAAGTTTTAAAAATGAAAATAATATTAAAGTAATTTATGACAAGGCTCCTACATTTGGAGTTGGTATTGACAGATACTCAGAGACTCTCAAAGAGTACTTAGTCGATCAGAAGCTGCAAGAAAGAGGAATTACACTACAAGAGATAAATGAAATAGAATATAATGTAAAGATTAATACAGAAGTAGAATCTTTAAGAGGAGATACTTCAATAGCAACTGGCATAGGAACATTTTTAAGCATGATGATTTATATAACGATTTTGATGAATGGGCAAATCGCATCTATGAATGTAGCCAGAGAGAAAAATGACCGTACTATGGAGTTATTGATTACCAGCACAGATTCTAGAAATTTAATTCATGGGAAGGTGCTTGCGAGCTTTGTCCAAAGTATAGTGACGTTACTTGCCGTTGTAGTATCTGTAATAGTTGGATTGATAATTAATAAAGACTCTATAGACACGCTATTAGAGACATTATCTAAACTTAATTTCACATTAGACCCAATAGTAATTTTGATTTTCTTAGCATTCTTCATCGTGGGATATATTCTTTATCTTTATATTTATGCAGCTTTAGGAGCGACAGTTTCCAATACGGAAGAAATAAACACAGCACTTGGACCTATTATGATAATAGTAGTGCTAGTATATTTAGCAACTGTATTTGCTCTATCACTTCCAGATCCTGATAATATCGTATTGAAGATACTCAGCTTTATTCCATTTAGTTCTATGTTTGTAATTCATACTAGGTATGCAATTACAGATATGACACTGATGGAAGTGGGAATATCTTTTGGAATACTTTTGGTCACAACACTTATTCTATCGGCTATTTCAGTGAGAATTTATAGAAGTGCTTCACTTAATTATGGAAATCGAGATAAGCTTTCGAATAAGATAAGAAAAAAATTTAAAAGAAAATAAAAAAATAAGGCGATTCGCATTTTCAGCGAACGCCTTGTTTTTATTTATAAGTGCCTTCAAGCATTTGAATAAATCTATTCTCATCTGTATTAAAATCCACGTTGTATCTAGAAATTTTGTATTGAGCATCCTCAGGAAATTGATTAGGATCTCCTATGCCACGCTTTGTAGTAACCGAAGTCTTAAATCCTAAATCTTTTAAAACTTTAATAGCAGCGTTATTGTAATTTCCGTAGGGATATGAAAAAGTAGATAGTTTTATTCCTAAATTATCCTCTAAAAAAGTCTTTGAAGTAGATACTTCCTTGTATATTTCGTCATAAGTCATTTTAGAAAAGTCAGGATGTGAATAGGAATGTACACCTATTTCTTGGCCAGCTTCGTGAAGTGCTTTAACTCCATCTAGATTTCTATTCTCAATACCCATAAACAATCTATCTTGAACAATATAAAATGTGCCCTTTGCATTGAATCTGTCTAGTACGTCTTTTACATATGTGAAGTGAGATGCATATCCATCATCAAAGGTCAAAATAACAGGCTTTTCTGGAAGCTTAGTACCTTTAGTCCAGTTATCATATAAATCAGCCATAGTAATAGTTGTATAGCCATTTGAAGAAAGATAGAGCATTTTAGATTCCAAACTAGCTTTTAGAATATAATTTGAGTCGTTAAATTCCTTAGACTCCATATAACCAACTTCATGAAACATTAAAATTGGAATTTTTTTTGCATCGGGATATAAATCCGTCACTTCTTCATATTCATCTTGCTCATCAAATACATATTTATCCGCAATTTGCCTACTTATAGTTTTAGCTCCGTCGAGTATCTTAGATCTAGTTTCAACTGACATGGTAGCTATTTCGCTCACAGCAGAAACCGAAACAGGAAAGGATAATAAAAATACTAATAATAAAATAATAACTTTTTTCTTCATAAAGCCTCCTCATACCGAAATATTATAACATAAAAAAGCACAAATCGTCTAAGTTCATCAAAATGTAATATTTAATCTTCCTTTATGGTAAAATATATCAGAGGTGGAGAATGGCTAAAAAATTAAAAACAATAAAAATTATAGATACGATTTATCCCAATATAGGAATAGGAACTTATGGCGATGATAATCAATTAATGCACGTAAAAGGAGCAATAGTAGGACAAGTTGTAGAAGCTATCCCTGGAAGAATTCGTGATGGATATAGAGATGGAAAAATTTATTCTTTATTAGAAAAATCAGAAATAGAAAATTATGAAGGATGTATTCACAGAGAATTTTGTGGCGGATGTGTGTACCAAAGTATGTCATATGATGAAGAAATATCTTATAAAGAATTGCAAATTAGAAAACTATTTAAAACTATCAATATAGAAATAGACAAAGTAGTAAAAAGTCCCGATTACAAATCCTATAGAAATAAAATGGAATACACCTTTGGAGATGAATACAAAGGCTCTCCTATGGCACTGGGAATCCACAAGAAAAATAGATTTTATGAAATAGTAAATACCGAAGAATGTTTAATAGTCCACGAGGATTTTAATACTATACGCAGCGAAGCAAGAAATTATCTAGAAAGCCAAGGACTGGATTTTCTTCACAAAATGACTCGAGAAGGAAATCTTAGGCATTTAGTCATTAGAAGATCAGAAATTGGAGAAATATTGATAAATTTGGTTGCGACATCAGATACAAAAATAGACAAGGAAGCATTTATAAACTTCTTATTATCTTTGGATTTAGAAGGAGAGATAAAAAGCGTGTTTATAACCTACAATGACTCCCTTGCAGATGCAGTTATTCCAGAAGAAGTAGAAAATATCTATGGCGAAGAATTTATTAAAGAAGAATTAAATGGACTCGATTTTAAAATTACGCCATTTTCATTTTTCCAAACAAATACAAAAAGTGCAGAAGTGCTTTACAACGAAGGGATTGGACTTTTGGAAAATATCGATGACAAAATAATCTTTGACTTATACTCAGGCACAGGAACTATAACCCAAATACTAGGACAAAAAGCTAAAAAAGTAATTGGAATAGAGATTATAGAAGAAGCAGTTGAGAGTGCAAGAAAATCTGCAATTGCAAATAAAATAGAAAATGTTGAATTTATAGCAGGAGATGTGCTAGAGGAAGTAGAAAAAATTGACGCTAAACCAGACATCATAGTAATAGACCCACCAAGAGAAGGAATTCATCCCAAGGCAATTTCCAAAATTATAGACTTTAAACCAGAGCAGTTTTTATACATCAGTTGCAATCCAAAAACTATGGTGAGAGATTTGGAAGTATTTATGGAAAGTGGATATAAGGTAAACAAGACGATAGTTCTGGACCAGTTCCCTAGAACTTCGCA
>JAAYEN010000168.1 GCA_012728775.1 Tissierellia bacterium | reverse complement strand
TTATATGTCAGCAGAATTTGCAGAAATTCCTTACGACATATTAAAAATAGTATCCCAAAGAATCACTAGTGAAGTTGAAGGTGTTAATAGAGTTGTTTATGATATAACAAGTAAACCACCAGCTACAATTGAGTGGGAATAATTTTCCAAAAAAATTAAACCTTGTATTTATGCGGATTTCAAACAAATTTGTTAAGTTATAGCAACTTTTTGGGGTCAATGAATAATTTTATATTTATATGATAAAAATCCTTGTTGATCTTCTAATCAAAATTCGGCAAGGATTTTTTATTTTCATTCTCTACGCAAAATCTTTTTTTTTATTTTTTTCATCTTTAATGGCCTTAGATATTCTTTTAAGAGCAATAACAGAACTTTAATTGCTAGATATACAAAACCTACTCATGGTATATACCTTTTATTTAATCTAATAATCTTGAATCTTGATATAAAGAAATAGATAGAATGAAATAGTGCATTGCTTACAGGAATTAAAAACATGTTATAATAATTTTACATACAAAAACTTGTGGAGGAGATTTTGTTTATGAAAACATACAGAATATATCAAATTGATTCTTTTACGAGAGATAGATTTCACGGAAATCCAGCTGGAGTTGTTCCCAATGCAGATGGCCTTAGTGATGAACAAATGCAATTAATTGCAAGAGAATTAAATAATTCGGAAACAGCGTTTATTTTTTCTTCAAATAGTAAAAAATATGATGTAGAAGTCAAATTTTTTACTCCGACAGTAGAAGTTCCTATTTGTGGACATGCTACTATCGCAGCTCATTATGTAAGAGCTATTGAAGGAACAAAAACCACAGGACGAACGATGCAAAAAACTAAAGCTGGAATTTTGCCAGTAGATATTGTTAAAGATGGTGATGATTACAATATTATTATGACACAAGGAAAGCCCGAAGTGAGTAAACCCTTTTCTAAGGATCTTATAACTCAAATCGCAGATGCGCTTGGAATAAACGTATCGGATATGAGGGGGGACTGTCCTATTGCTATTGCTTCAACAGGTCATCCTAAAATTATGGTTGGAATATCATCAAACAAACAATTGCATTCTCTTACTCCTAATTTTGAAAATTTGATTAAAATTAGTAAAAAAGTAGGTTGCAATGGATATTATGTTTTCACTTTACAGCCTGAGGAAGAAGTTTTAGTACACGGACGAATGTTTGCACCAGCGATTGGAATTGTGGAAGATCCAGTAACAGGTAATGCAAATGGACCATTGGGTGTTTATCTTGTAAAATACGGTATCTGCAAACAGCTAGAGACAGATAAAGAATTTTCCTTTAATATTTTGCAAGGTGAAGCAATAAATCGGGACGGTGGAATGAAGGTGAAGGTAAAAATTAGACAAGGAGAACCAATCCAAGTTCAAATTGTAGGAGAAGCTGTGGTTGTGTTTCAAACAGAAATCGTATTATAATATTTTTTATTGTTCTTATCAATCTCATAATTTGATAATTAGAACTATAGCTCCAATTCGCTGTAATTATAACCAAAAAGTGAAGTTAAAATCTAATCATCAATTTGATTCGACTTTGTAGCTATACTTTATTCGTTTCAAATTTAAATTTCTTATAATAAACTCATAGTAACAACATGGCAACAGATAATAAATTACTAAACAAAGTTTCCTCTTTTTATAAAAGTACAATTGAAATATTTGAATTTTTCATTAAAATACGTTCAGATAGAAAGTTATCTGAACGTATTTTTTATTTTATTTTACTTTTTAAAACGTCATATCCTACTTTTGTAATTGCATTTTCAAGTTCCTCAATGGAAACTTTTTCTTCGTCAAAATCAAATTTAGCTTTACTTGTATTAAAAGAAACAGAAATTGTATCTTGCTGTACTCCATCCACTCCCTTTAATGCACCTTCTATTTTTTGCATACATGAAGGACAAGTCAACGTCTCTAGTTGTATTGTTGCTGATCTCATTTAATCACTCCTTGAATCTTTATACGATATTTATACCCTTTTATCTTAATTTATATTGCAATAATCTCATTCCATTTAATATTACTACTAATATGCTTCCTTCATGAACTAACATTCCAATAGACATATTCATCCAATCGCTGAATAAAACACTTGCAAGAAGTATCAAAACAACCCCAATTGCTATTACAATATTTTGCATCATATTTCTTGCGGTGGCTTTTACTAATCCCAAGGCATGAGGTAGCTTGCTAAAATCTGAATTCATCAATACTACATCTGAAGTTTCAATAGCTACATCTGTACCGCTTCCCATAGCAATACCTATGTGAGCTAATGCCAAAGATGGACTGTCATTTACCCCATCACCTACAAAAGCTACAATTTCACCTGATTCGATTAGTTCTTTTACATAGGATGATTTGTTTTCTGGTAGCATATTTCCAAAAGCTCTAGTAAGCCCTAACTCTTCACTAACTACGTCTACTGTTCCTTGATTGTCTCCAGACAACATTACTAAATTCTTTACTCCAAGTTTTTTTAATTTTTGCAGATCTTCTTTTACCCTAGGTCTAATTTGGTCCTTAATTCCCATTAGAACTTTCAATTCACCATTAATAGAAGTTAAAACTAAAGAATTTCCATGTTTCTCGAAGCTTTCTATATCCCTTAAAGCTTTTTCATCTAAAACTACATTCTCTCGTTCCATTAAAGCTACATTACCAACTGATATTCTCTTTCCATCTACTAATGCAATAATTCCTTCGCCTTTTACTACTTCAGTATTTTCTACTGGCGATAATTCGATCTCTCCAATATCATCTAAAACTGCTTTAGCTAAAGGATGATCAGATTCTCGTTCTACGCTAGCTAAATATCCTAAAATTTCATCGATATCCTCATCATAATATACTTTTTCTGATACTGAAGGATTTCCGATAGTTAAAGTACCTGTTTTGTCAAAAATCATGGTGTCAAGTCTACTAAAGTCCCTTATAACTTCACTTCCCTTTAGTAGCACACCGTGTTGTGCGCCATTTCCAATTCCTGCTACATTAGATACTGGAACACCAATAACCAATGCACCAGGACAACCTAAAACTAAAATTGTAATGGCTAATTCCACATCCTTAGTAAATAGCCAAACGATAAATGCAATTAATAAAACAGCAGGTGTATAATATTTTGCGAATTTGTCAATAAATCGTTCTGCTTCAGATTTAGAATCTTGTGCCTCTTCCACAAGTTCTATTATTTTTCCAAAAGTAGTATCTTCTCCAACTCTATTTGCTACAATTTGGATAGTGCCGTTGTCTAAAATAGTTCCAGCATATACACCTGAGCCTTTTTCTTTAGCTACAGGAATCGATTCTCCTGTAATACTAGCTTCATTAATGCTACCCTCACCAATTAATACTGTACCATCTACCGGTACTTTTGCTCCAGTTTTTACAAGTAAGATATCTCCAATATCTACATCGTCTACATCAACTTCTTCAAATTCTCCATCTTCCATCTGTTTTAA
Source organism: Tissierellia bacterium (assembly GCA_012728775.1). The sequence goes on along the minus strand of JAAYEN010000168.1, from coordinate 12,721 downwards.
CGCACTTTCTGGTGCCATCTCTGTCAACTCTTTAATTGCCGAACGAGTTTTATTAAGAGTTCGTTGTTCTAAATATCCCCCAAATAAAAATAGAAATGTTACTACTGCAGACTCTTCAAAATTTCTTATTAGAAATGCACCTAGTACAGCTATTGTTACCAATACATCTATACTAACTACTTTTACCATTAATGCTTGATAAGCTTGGATAGCAATAGGAGTAAGTCCAATGATAGATGCTATAACTAATAGCCATTCCGATAATTCTATATTATGAAACGCGAAGTGAAAAAGAAAAGCAAGGGAAATCAATATACCACTTATAAGAGTAATTAAATTTTTATTTTTTAAAATTTTTCTTTGCATATCAATCCCCTATTTTTTTAACCTTTGTAAGCAAGGTCTACTTCTTCTAACATTTTATACACTGCCTCATAGCTTTCACATACATCTAGAGGAATAGTATAGTTATCAGTTATTCTTCTAATTTCTGAAAATTCATTATCTAAATCTGGATTTTCTGACATTTTAACTTTTTCATTAATTTCATCATATAATTTCTTCACATCGTGAAATTCTGGATGAGTACCTCCATGAACTTTCGCCACTATAGGAACGTATTGGTCTAAGGTTTTAAAATTTTTTTCAACAACTTCTTTAAATTTACTCATTGTATTTTCCTCCTAATTATTAATCTGCATTAATTATATGGAATATTTTTATTTTTTTCCGTCTCTTATGTTACATTTTAATAATTCAAGTTTTTATATTGTTTCCCATAAAAAAGAAGTCGGAGAATACTCCAACTTCATACTATTTATCTATCCGAAACTTCTACAGATAATACTTTTCCATGAACTCTCTTTCCATTTAGTTTTGCAACAGTAGAACTGATATACTCCGATGGCAATTGTACAAAAGAAAAGTTTTTATTTAATATTATACTCCCTATTCTATTCTTAGGAACATTGGTATTATCCATCAATAAGGAAACAATTAGTTTTTCATTTAAACCATCCCTTAAACCTTTATTAATAAAAATTCTTGAAGATTTGCCTTTCTTCTTATTTTTATTCTTTTCAAAACTTTCTTTTGCATAAGATTTCTTTTGTTTAGGTTTTCTACCATAATCAACTTGTTCAAGTCTTTCATGGCTCTTTTTACTTTGTTTTTCTAAGACGGATTTGATCAAAACTTCACTAATTTGTGTTGGTGTATAGTTCTTAATCAAAAGTTCATCGATTATTTTGCGATATTTTGATAAATCTTCATTTTTTTCTAATTCTCTTTCAAGATATGTTTGTAGCTGGTCCATATTTTTTACATCCATATCATAAAGAGTTGGAATTTCCATATACTGCATTTCTGCTTTCGTGTATCTAATAATAGTGCGAAGTTTGTTCAAGTCTTTTCCCGTAACAAAGGAAAACGCCTTTCCACTTCTTCCAGCTCTTGCAGTTCTTCCAATTCTATGAACATAATATTCTTCATCTTGTGGGATATCAAAATTAACAACTACATCTACATCTCCCACGTCTATTCCTCTAGCAGCTACGTCTGTCGCTACTAAAATATCAATATTAGATTCACGGAATTTATTCATGACATTATCTCTTTGATTCTGTCTTAAATCTCCATGGAGACCATCAGCATTATATCCTCTAGAAGATAGGCTCGTAACCAAATTATCAACACGCCTTTTTGTGTTACAAAATACTATTGTTAGCTTTGGATCATAGATATCTATAATTCTACTTAGAATTTCTGTTTTCATTGACTCATTAAGTTCAATATAATACTGAGCAATATTTTCAACTGTCAATTCTTTATGAGCAATTTTTATCTCAATAGGATTAGTTTGAAATTTTCTGGAAAATTCTGTAATTTCTCGTCCCATTGTTGCTGAAAAAAAGCAAGTTTGCCTGTCTTCATTAGTAGCATCTAAAATAGTTTTCATATCATCACGAAAACCCATGTCAAACATTTCATCAGCTTCATCTAGTACAGCTATTTTTAAATCTGTAAATTTTAATATCCTTCTTCTCATATGATCCATTATTCTTCCTGGAGTTCCTACAATTATTTGTACTCCACTTTTAATAGACCTTACTTGTCTTTCAAAACTCGCGCCACCATATACTGGTAATACTTTAACATTCTTATACTTTCCAAGTTTAGAAATCTCATCTGCGACCTGTACAGAAAGTTCTCTAGTGGGACAAAGAACTAAACCTTGTACCTTTTTTTCAGAAGAAATCATTTCTAACATAGGGATTCCAAATGCAGCAGTTTTACCCGTACCAGTTTGAGCTTGCCCAATTACGTCTTTGCCTTCAAGTAAAGGTAAAATACATTCTCTTTGGATAGGACTTGCCTCTTCAAATCCCATTTCCTCTATTCCTTTTAAAATTTCTTCTGACAATCCAAATTCATTAAATCTCAATATTACACATCCTATTTTTATTAAAAAAAGACAGGCGAGTTGAACTCGACTGCCAAATTCTTCCATTATTAAGAATCGCACAAAATCAGAAAAATTGCAAGTAAAATATTTATATAATCTCAGTTACTAAAAATTCTATGTTCAAAATAATTATATTTTATATAGTGATAAATTAAACTTAATCTTTTTTTACTCATTATTAACCTTCAAATTTCCATCCTTTATCATCATTATATATCATCAACTTAGTCATTCCGCCATCAACTATTATATCTTGTCCAGTAATAAAACTGCTTTTTTGACTACATAAAAACATAACTACATTTACTATATCTTCTGGCTTTCCTACTCTTCCAACTAAATGTTGCAAATTATCTGAATCTTCAAACGTACTATCTGTAGTATCTATCCAACCTGGGGATACAGAATTTACCCTTACTTTCCCAGCTAGCGTCACGGCCATAGCATGAGTTAAAGATATAATTCCACCTTTTGCTGCAGAATAACTTTCTGTATTTTCTTGACTCATCATATGTCTAGTAGAAGAAATATTTACAATACTTCCTCCTAAATTAAAGTTATTCATAAATAGTTTTGTAAGAATAAAAGGGGCAGTTACTCCTACTTTTAAAGTATAATTAAAATCTTCGAATGAACAGTTTAGCAAACCACCATTTGATAAGCATGCATTATTTATTAGGTAATCAATTTTACCATAGTCTTTGATAACTTTATTTGTAAATTCTATCAAAACTTCTTCTTTTGAAATATCTCCAATATAATAATTATTTTCTAATTTATCAATTATACAAACCTTTACACCTAAGTTTGCAAACTCTTTTGCAATAGCTTTTCCTATCCCTCTGGCTCCACCTGTTATTACAGCAACTTTATTTATTGTCATTTTATTTTTTCCTTAAAAATTTGAATACTAAGATTATTTGGATCTTTAACGAAAAAACATTCAATTTCTCCTAAATCTAATGATTCTGAATTTAATATATTCATTTGTTTAGCTTTGAAAAATAACTCATCATAATTCTCAGGCTGAATTCCTATAGAAATATAATTAGAGTCATAATTTAATTTTTCATTATCCAATTCTTCTATTAGTTCAATTTGCATTCCGTTTTTATCTGTATAAAAAACAATGTTCATCTCAGCATTAGGTGAAAATAATCTTACTAATTCTAAGCCTAAGTAATCTTCGTAAAATGCTTTTGACTTTTCTAAGTTCTTTACCTTTATAGTAACCCATCTGATTTTCATTTTGTCCTCCATAAAAAAATCTATTTATTAAAGTAATCCAAGATCAAAATTTTTAACTGCATTTACTAATTCATCCACATTTGAATAAATTCCACCTTTTGATTCTTTTATTATACCTATTAAAAATAAATTCCTATACATAAACTGATTTTCCGTACCATCATCTATAAGGGCTTGAATTTTAAGTTTATTATCCCTTCCTAGTTGTCTAACATCTGAATAAAAAGCAAATATCGGTTTTCCAGTCATATAAAATGCACCTATTTCAGCTGCAACGCCACTGTCTACTTCAACACCATCTATTACAGCAACTAAAAAATCACTAGCATTTAATCTTTCCATATCAGCCAAAGCAATTGCTATAGAATCAGCATGAACACTCTTATCATTTATTGCATCATTTTCTTGAGGAACATATAAATCTATGCCATCAATTTCTCTTCTAATTTCTTCAGCAATTAAAGAATTTAAAAGTCTGTCTCCCAAACCAAATAATCCATTAGCTAAATATCCTTTCATATATACCTCCAGCTTTATTTGAATATTATTATATCATGTTTTTTCCTAATCATTTTTTTCAACTATTTCACAAATATTATAAGTATACTATAAATAATATTATACATTTGATGAGGCTATATGTTATTATGGAATCAATAAATGTTATTGTTTCTAAAGTTTTTACAATAACTGTAATGGAGGATAATATGCGTAAATTCGTCTTAGTAACCGAAAGTGGCTCTGATATGTCACAAAAATATATTGATAAATATGACATAAAAATAGTTCCAATGTACGTGAATTTTGGACAAGAAAGTTTTACGGATTTAAATATAGAAGCTAAAGATGTGTTTGATTATTACGATAATAACAAAATTCTGCCTACAACAGCAGGTTCTACCCCTAATGATTTCTCAGAAGTTTTTAAATCAATAAACGAAAACTATCCAGGAGCTGAAATAATTTACATTGCTTATTCATCTGTCACTACTGTTTCATATAATTCAGCTAGAATTGCTGCACAGGATTTTACAAATGTGCATCTGATAGATAGCAAAAATTGTACAGTTGGATTATCAAATGTTGTAATATCTGCTGCAGAATTTATTGAAAATAATCCAGATGCGACAGCACAAGACATCGTTAATTTTGTAGAAGATATAAGAGAAAGAACTCGCTTTGTTTTCTTGCCCCAAAGTTTATTGTATTTAAAGGCTGGAGGAAGAATTTCTAATGCTTCATATTTAGGTGCAATGCTTTTAAGAATTTTCCCAACTATAGATTTAGATAACGGATATTTAGTGGCTGGAACTAAATATCGAGGAAGTTTTAAAGCTTCTTATAAAAAAATGATAGACGACTTTTTTAATCGTTTTAACATCAACAAAGATATGATACGCTTAATAAAAGTTAGCGGACTAAGTGATGAACATATTAAAAATATAGAAAATATCATCAAAGAACACGGAGTTGAAAACTTCGAATGGGTTGAAGCTGGAGCTGTAATATCTTGTCACGGCGGACCGGGAGCTGTTGGATTAGTAGGAATAGAAAATTAATATGTAATAAAAATCGACTTATAAAAAACTTGTTTAAGTCGATTTTTTATTTTTTAGCATAATATATAATTAACGTTTTTTGAATTCATCATTTAAAATTAATATATCTCTAAATAGAATGATTCAATAATATTTTTATTTACTTACATATATACCAATTTGCTCTCTTATCGACTTGTACAATTTTAATGTTAGAAAAGTAATCTTTTAGTTCAGATTCTACATTTTCTATAAAATTAAAATAATCTCCACCTTCCAACCATTCTACCATATTTGTTAAAGAACCTCTACTTTTGTTGTAATCATGAATTATTACATAATGCTTAGCAACTCTTTTCATCTCTAAATACATTTGGCGTCTATCCTCTTCTAATAATCCATGGGCAACAAAAGAGGAAATGGATATGTCAAAGCTCTTATTCTTAAATGAAAGGCCATCTAAAATGTCTTCGTGAAAATATTCTATTTCTGTATTTTGGGTTTTCTCTTTTGCAACTTTTATCATTTTAATTGCAGGATCAATTCCTGTAGTTCTCAACCCAAATTCATTTAAAACAGAACATAATGCACCAGTTCCACAACCTACATCAAGAATTGTCTCAAAGGAAAATAAATCTATTTCTTCTTTAACTTTTTCAATTGTTTCTAAAAATTTTCTTCTTTGATAGTTGAAAAAAAGTCCGTAGATAGGCGCGATTAAATTAAAAAGAAAATTATTTTTATTATTCGACAAAATTAAGCACCTCTTATAATAATTTTAGACCTCATTTCCTATAAATTAATAACCTATTGGGAATATGCATCTAAAATAATTATAACATATTATATAATTAAGCCTGAATTATTCATGAACATATAAAAAATAATATTTTATTAAAATACATCGTTGAAAAATAAAATGAAAGTTTCAAAAGCTAATATGGAAGGTTTGCCTTTAAAAAAGGGCATAACTATCCTAGGATAAATAAAGAGCTTATATGAAACTTTCAAGGTCCTTAATTTGATGACTATTCCAACTTAGGGATAGACCTAATGTTTTCTAGTGTTTTGATAAATTCTTTTTTATAGGGATAGGAGCTGCATAACTTAAATATTAGGTACCTAGCTGAACGTGTAATTCTAGAGGCTATCTTTATTAATTTCATTCTGATGGTTTCTATTTGCATTTTGTTCATACTTTTAGGTAAAACTAGCCTCCTAAACCAATTAAATAGATTGTAGGCTAGGGCAGATACTTGTAGACGATTTGAATTTACTATCTTCCTTGGGCTACTAGTAGAGGAGAAATTAAAGCCATTTTTACCTTCTTTAATAAAGTTTTCCATACGACCACGATTATTGTAAAGCCTAAGTATATTTTTGGGGCTTAAATCCATGTTAGTCACTATGAAACCATATTGATAGGTAAATTGATTACTAGGCTTTTCAACCTTTACAACTACACGCCTAGGATAATCCCAGCTTGCAGCTTGGTAGTTAAATTCATCGTAGATTACGGCATAGTCTAGCTTGTTATCTTTGGTTAGTTCATCCATCCTTCTAGTGGCAGTTTCAGCTAATTTGTAGAGAGTTTGATTGGCTTTTAGTCTAATAACATAGGATACGCCATTAGTTTCAGCCTGAGTATATAATTCTGGTTTGGCGAAACCACTATCGGCTCTTAAAAAGATCTCTGTATCTGGGTAGTTTTTTTCATATTCATCTAAAATTGGTTGAAGAAAACCTACTACATCTGATGATGTGTAGACACTACCATTTCGAAGCTTAACTTTTAATAGGTCACCAGTTAAACCATCATAGCAAACTAAAGGATGGTAGCCATTAGACCCATAATGAAAATTATAATTTACACCTTCCTGCTTGCCATATGCAGGTAAAAGGGTGGAGTCAAGGTCCAAGAGGACCCTCTTGGGCGGTTCGAGAGAATATACATTAGCCCTTAAAGCCTTTAGAATTTCATCAAATTGTTCAAGGGTAGAATCATCCATTCTGTTAAAAAACCTTGAAAGAGTTGGCTGTGAAGCTAGACCATCTTTATGATGGATAACATTTAGGACAGGTTCATTCCTAAGTTCATCAGCATCATTATCATTAAAGTATCCAGCAAGAATCTGGTAAAGAATTTGGCTTAAGTTATCATAATCCTTGTGCTTTCTGTCAGCCTTATCCTCGGTTTTAAAAAATTTCTTTATTGTTTGATGAAAACCAATTTTATCAGCAAACTCTTTAAGAAGAAAAAGACCAGAATCAGATGATAGGTCACCACCATGGAAATTTAATTTAATTTTGTTATTGCATTCTAAGTGAAGATTATTTAGACTATACATAAGGGTTCCTCCTTTTGTTATTTTGTGGGTCTTTGCAACTTCATTTTAACAAAATTGGAGCCCTTTTTCTATCTCTAAAGCTTCACTTTTTAGATGAAAGCCTGGAAAGATGAAAAGCCAGTTAGTATCTAGTTTTGATCTATATTATTTAATTGTAGTGAATAATTCAGGTTAAGTTTATTTAACAAGTTGATTTTAAAATTGCAGTGAAATTTTTGTTTATATTATAGTTTTATAGTACAATTGGGTATATGAGGATTATAAATTATTATCCTTAAATGTTTAACTACGATTATTTATATTGAAAACGATAACATGTTAAGGGATATCAATTCTAGGAGGAATTAATAATGAAGAATGTAAGAAAAGTGTTAGCTCTACTATTGGTATTGACTTTAGTCTTTACTGCATGTGGGCAAAAAGGAACTGCGCCAGAAGCTAAGCCTGCAGAAACAGCTGAAGGTGGATTGACTGGTGAAATTAGTGTTCAAGCTGAAACGGAATGGATGGAATATTATGAAGCAGCAGCAGAAAGAGTAAAAGCTGCTAATCCTGATGCGGTTATTAATATTATCGAAGTTGGTGCATTTGACCACCTAGACACAATGGATAATACAGACGCATTAAACGAAGATGTTGCCGATTTGTTCGCTATACCTGCAGATAGACTTTATGGACTAAATGATGCTTTGGTATTGAATCCTATTGACGCAGAAGCATTAGCAGCAGATCTAGGAGGATGGGATGATTATAATGCTGGTTTAGGTGGACAGTTTAATATTGATGGAGAATATTTAGCTTTTCCATATAATATAGAAACATTAATCACTTATGCAAATAAAGAAAATGCAGAAGCAGCAGGTATCGATTTAGCAAATCCAGTTGAGATTTCTAATCAAGACAGCGAAGCTAGAGTTCTCTTACCATTATTCGATGCTTGGTTTGGTGTAGCAGTAACGAATGCAGTGGATATTGAATTTTTAGGAATAAATGAAAACGGCGAATTTTATTCTGATATGACTAAAGAATATAGCGAATTAACTGCAGATCAACAAGCTGCAATTCAAACTATTTACGATTATTGGAGTGCACATAATTCTGCAAATACTTCATTATTTGATAATGAAGCTGGCTGGGGTTATGTAGATGATGAATTTAGAACTGGTTCTAATGGAGTAATCAGATTAGGTGGTCCTTGGGAGCAAGGAACAATGACTGAAATAGCTGGCGAAGATAATCTAGCTATCAATTCTATTGATAAAATAACTATTAACGGCAATCCTCTATCACATTGGAAAGGCGGATGGGGATTAGCTATAAATTCTCGTATAGAAGAAGATCAAGATAAAATAAACCTTGCATATGCTATGATTAAAGAAATTGTTAATCCTGAATATGCTGTAGATTTATTTAATGCGACAGGAAAAATCTTAGAAAATGCAACTATTGAAACTTATGAAAATTCTGATTTATCAGATATACAAAAAGAAATCATAGCTGCAGTTTATGATTCTTATGAGAAAGCACCTGCTAGACCTTTATTCTCCGAATGGGGTCAAGTTTGGGATACTTGGAAAAACGCACTACTATCATGGAATAGCGTACAACCTAAAACAGTAGAAGAAGGGTATAATGAAATAAAAGCCTCTTTCGATGCGATGATGATGAATATTAAATAATTAAATTAAAGTGAATATCTAAGGGGACTAAAATTGTCCCCTTAACGTTTTATTATGGTGAGATATGAAGAAGAATGTTAATAAAAATTTGAAAATTATACTTGTTATTGCCTTATTAATTGTATTATTTGCTTCCCTAGAAGCATTGATGAATGCTAAAAGTATAGAAGCTCTAAATAATTATAGAAATACTTTTCCAAATAATTCGAATCAAGATTATTTAAATTTCATATTATTAACTTATATTTTTAATATCATTGAGCCCATTGTTATATCTTTATATTTATTTCTTACATATAATAAAATAAAACCTAACAAATTATATGCAATCGTTTTCGGTGGTATGATTTTAATTAAATTAATTAATAATATACTTACCTTCAAAATTAACTCTGCATTTTATTATATCATTTTAATTTTATATCTTTTTTTGTTAATTTTTGTTGTTAAGTACAGTAGTAACATGGAGGAAAAAAGATGAGATATTCAAAAGAACTTAGAGATGAAATAGGAAATATTTACCCTCGAAAAAACTTATATCTTTTAGATTTGGCAAATAGTAGTGATAATGAAGCTTTGAATTTAAAGAAAAATAAAGACTCCCATCCATATATTATTGCCTATAATCAATATAAGGACAATGAAAAAACTTTCTTGACTAATCTAGATCAAGAACTTAAGCAATATGAAAGTACAATATCTGATGAAAAGATAATAAAAGATTATAAAGTTGAATTCTATAAGGCTGAAAAAGAATTAGGTTTTTATACTGACTATGTGGAATTAGACTATGATGCACTTTTGAAAGTTAGAATTAGCAGTCATAAGCTAAGACATATTCCAGAAATAATATATACCTATGAAAATATTTCTAAAGACTTGGAAGTTAAAAAAACAAAATTAAATAATTTAGATCTTGATGAAGTAAACCGTATAAGCAAAGATATTGAAGCATTTAATACTCAACGGAAAAATGATTTAGAAAAAGAAATAGAAAACATTAAGCAAAAGAAAAAATCTGGACTAATATCAGCTAAAGCATATACAAATGAAGTAAGAGTAGCTAATACAAGATATAAAGAAGATATTTTAGCCTACTCGTATAACAATCCCAAAAAAAGTTTAGAAGAAGAAATTAAAAATTTAGAGCATCATTTAAAAATTGATATTGCTACACAAAAAAAAGTTATGGAATCAGATATTTCAGATTCCAGAAGAAAAACTCCTCAAGAGATTGAAAAAAATTTTCCAATTAATACATTGATATCAGCACTTATACCGGGACTAGGACAACTGTTAAATAAGCAATATGTTAAAGCTTTACTTTTTTTTATTGGTAGCTTATTTACTTATATAATAGCAATTCCCTACTTTTTAGGATATGGAAATTATCAAGGTGAAGGTTTTTTTGGTTTGATTTCATTAGCTCAAGATGGTGCAAGAATGGATAGGTCTATTATATTTATGATAGAAGGTATTATTGCAATCATTTTTGCATTAATTGCTTTATTTATTTTATTTGCCTCATTTAAAGATGTAAGAAAAACTGAAACTGATGCTATTAAAGGAATAAGAGTTAAAACTTGGTTTGAAACTACCCAAAATATTGAAAGTGAAGGTTTCCCTTATCTAGTTTCCATACCAGCCTATGTGTTAATTGCATTTATTGTTTTGATACCAATCATAACCACTTTCTTAATCTCTTTTACTAATATGGACCCTGACCACCAAACAAAATTCAATTGGATTGGTTTTGCAAACTATGCATTAGTTGCTAAAGGCGAAGGTATCGCCGGTGGAGCATTTTGGTTAATTTTAAGATGGACGTTAATGTGGACAGTAGGAGCTACGACATTTGCCATTGCTATTGGATTTATTTTGAGTTTGATAGTAAATCAAGATAGAGTGATTGGTAAGAAATTATTTAGAACTATATATATTCTACCTTGGGCGGTTCCAGCTTTTATTACTATTATGTTTTTCTCTTTAATGGTATCTAGAAATGGACCTCTCACTCAAATTATTAATGATATATTTGGCGTTAGTTTGGATATTAAAAATAGCACAAATCAAACCAGAATATTTTTAATACTTTTACAAGGATGGCTAGGTTCATCGTATGTTTTTTTACTATCTACTGGTGTTCTACAAGGTATCCCAAAGGATTTGTACGAAGCAGCAGAAATAGATGGTGCTAAGGGATTTCAACAAACTTTAAGAATTACGATTCCTTTGGTTTTATTTCAAACCGCACCATTATTGATAAATCAATATACGTTTAACTTTAATAATTTTTCTATAATTTATTTGTTCAATAGAGGAGGACCATTCTTCCCTTCCCTTTATGGAAACTTAGCTGGCTCTTCAGATCTGTTGATTTCATACATTTACAAATTGACAGTACAAAATCAATACCAAGGTATAGGAGCAGCTATTACAATTGTAATTTCATTAGTTCTGATGTTTATATCTTATTTAGGATATAGAAACACCAAGGCATTCAAGGAGGATTAATATGTTTAAAAGAAAAAAAGACAATAAATTATATTTATCCGATAGACAGCCGTTAAATACTGTTGGAAAAATCCTTTTAGCTCTTTCATATATTATTATGATTGTATGGTCTTTTATTATTGTTTGGCCATTAAGTGTAATGGTAATTTCTAGTTTTAATGGTAATCAAGGTAGAAATATTTCCTTGAGTGGAGATTATGTTTTTTCTTTAAAAAACTTTCAGTATCTATTTGATAAAACCTATTTTGCTAAATGGGTGGGAAATACTATTTATATCGCAATTGCTACTGCTTTGATTACCTTGATTATTGTGTCATTTACAGGATATGCTTATTCTCGATTTAGGTTTAAGGGTAAAAGACTTAGTCTTATGGGAATTATGCTTATACAAACTATTCCTACCTTTGCTGGAATTACAGCTTTTTATGCCATTCATTCTATAATATCCGGAATATTACCCGTATTTAGTCGAAAAGCAATGTTGATTCTAATTTATGCAGCAGGAGGCATAGCTTCTAATACGTTTATTTTAAAAGGATATATAGATTCTGTATCCACAGAATTAGACGATGCTGCTAGAATTGATGGCTGCTCTAATATGGAAGTATATAGATTAATAATTATGCCTATAGCTAGACCAATGTTAGCAATAATAGCCTTGTGGTCCTTTATAGGTCCATTTATGGATTACATGCTACCGAGTATCTTGCTAACTAATCCCCAAGACTACACATTGGCTACTGGATTATTTACATTAATAGATGATGTTAGAACTATGAATCAACCGGCCTTTGCAGCAGGAGGATTGTTAACTGCAATTCCTATAATAATATTATTTATAAGTTTACAAAAAGAATTAGTTTCTGGTTTAAGTTCTGGATCTGTTAAGGGATAGGAGGATAAAATGAAAGTTGTTTTAAATAATATAGG
>JAAYEN010000105.1 GCA_012728775.1 Tissierellia bacterium | reverse complement strand
TCCACTTAATTGCCGTTTCTAGTTGTGGAAAAGTATCTATAATGTGGATAAGTATCTCTTCCATTCTTTTATTTTGTTTTTCATCTTCTATGGTTTTTAAATAATCTTTAAATGTGTCAAATTTGGGGTTATTAGTTTTCATTTTATCTCCTTGTTTTTCGGGTAATCTTAGCTTTAATTTTATCACAAAAGCAATTTAAAATACTAAAAAATAACCCTTGATGGAAATCTGTATTAATTTATGATCCGCCAGTCCGAGGGTACTCAAAAAATGATGATATGGAGACTTTTGTCGCAAGTCTCAGGCGAGAAATATTATCGCCTTATTTATTTGAAGTTTTCGTAATTTATTAAAAGTATTGATATCATAATTAAAACTATTCCCAAAATTTTCCAAAGGAGTAGCTCGTCTTTAAATATTAAAACTTCTCCTATTACAGATATGGGAACTTCTAAAGTGGAAATAATTGATGCTTTTGATGGTGGAACGCCTAATTTTAGGCCATTTAAATAAAATAAATAACTTATTGCAGTGGAAAAAACACCTAGCATAATAATAAAAACATAAACTAGGGGATCATAGCTTCTGTTTAAAAACTCCAAAGGATTAGAAAATAGTAAGGAAAAAATAAATGCAAATAAAAAAGCGTACATAAGAATAGTTTCTTGTCTGTATTTAGATACTGAGGCCTTGCTGATAATCGTAGATAAAGCAAAGGTAAATCCTGACGCTAGGCCCGTTATAAGGCCCATTTTATTAAGGGAAATATTCGATAATTCTCCATTAGTAACTGTTAAATAAATCCCCACCACTGCTAATACCAAAGCAAATACTTTTAGACCGTTCATCTTTTCTTTAAAAAATATTCTAGACATTATCATTACGAATATAGGTGAGGTATAAAGAAGGGCTACTGATGTTGCTACATTTGTAGAGTCTATTGTCATAAACATAAATAAATTATATAAGGCATGACAAAATACTCCTAGAGAAAGGGCGTGTATAATTCCCCACTTGTCAATTTTAAGTAGAGATTTATCTTTTGATAGTATGTATATAAGTAGACTTACAAATCCAAAAAATAACTTCAAGGAAACCACATCTCTAGAGGGAAAACCCATTTCGATAATATATCTGCTATATACTAGAGCAGTTCCCCATAAAAATGTACTGAATAAAATTTGTATTGTCCCATCGTGTTTTTTTATTTTCATAATCTCATCCAATTTATAATATAGCATTCCTATTAAACATTATATTATAATAAGAATCTATTTTTCATCATACAATATGTAATATAACTTCCTTACTAAATGCTACACTTTTTATATCAGTTTTTATAAAATAATTTGATATAATTAATATACTTGAAAACGTTTTATCAATTTAATGATATTTTTCAGCAATATTTAGATAGTTTAGATAAACGTTTTCTTGTAAACTCAAAATACAAGGCATTATTATTTTTTTATTAAAAGGAGGCTAGACTATGTATGATTTGATTGTTGCTTTTGCGAATTGGGCTTGGGGAATTCCTATGCTCATATGGTTAGTCGGTGGTGGTATCATTCTTACCATCGCATCAGGTGGAGTGCAATTTCGAAGACTGGGATGGATTTTAAAAAATACTATCCTAAGTAAGCAAATG
>JAAYEN010000134.1 GCA_012728775.1 Tissierellia bacterium | reverse complement strand
TTATAAAATCAAAAATCAGCGTTTGACTTAAAATATCAGACGCTGACTTTATTTTGAAATTATTTATTTTAAGAATATATAACTAGCTCATTCTTTTTAAATGATTTTCAAATAGCAATTTTAATTCAGGCAAACTGATTGTTACAGTTTCCCATAAGATCTTCTGGTTAATGTTTTGATAATCATGTATAATCCTATTCCTCATTCCCCTGATTTTAGACCACGGTATCTCTTTTACCTCATCAATTATGCTAGGATTTTCTATGATTATTTTATTTGTTATCTCGCCAATTTGGCTTAATGAAAAAGCAGATAAAAACAACAGATCCTCATCATTAATAAATTCTTGAAAAGATATGTTTTCGGTCTTATTTATAATATAGTCTATAAAATATACAATTCTTTCTAATCTATTAAGTTCTTTCATAAATCAGTACTCCAAAATTCTCTATTTCAGACATTATTGGAGAAGGTTTTACGATTTCTCTTTCCTCAATAACATCTATTTCCTTTTTTATTTCATCTTCTATTTCAAATTTCAATCCATAAAAATCTAATCCTATCAGATCACTTTTTATACATAAGTCTATATCGGAATACTTAGTTGCTTTGCCTTTGGCAAAAGAGCCAAATAGTGTTACTCGATGCACTTTATTTCTTTCGAATACAGGTTGCAAAATAGCTGCTATTTCATTGGGGGAATATATTTTTTCATTTTTCATAAAACAACACCTCATAAGTTCATGATTTAATTATAGCACCAAATCTAAATTTTTAAAAATAATAACCACAACTATCTATAAGATGTTTAAGTTTCTCATATAAGCCATGTGGTTACAAAAAATGTGATATCAACAAAAAGCCTGGGGCGTAAATTGTGAAAATCCAGCCCCAGGCTCTCTACTAATTACTAATTAAAATCTACTATCTATCTTATATTCTATTTACTCCAGTGTCTATCGCTGCTTGTTTTACTGCTTCTGCTACTGCTGGAGCTACTCTTTCGTCGAAAGCTGCTGGGATTATATAATCTGGTTCCAGCTCGTCTTCTGCTACTAGATTAGCTATTGCGTGTGCTGCTGCGATTTTCATCTCTTCGTTTATATCTGATGCTCTTACTTCGAAAGCGCCTTTGAAAATTCCCGGGAATGCTAATACGTTGTTTATTTGGTTAGGGAAGTCTGATCTTCCTGTTCCCATTACGTCAATTCCGCCGCCTTTTGCGATTTCTGGTAATATTTCTGGTACTGGGTTTGCCATTGCGAATGCGATGGAGTCTTCGTTCATTCCTGCTACCATTTCTGCCGTTACGATATTAGGTCCTGATACTCCGATAAATATGTCTGCACCTTTCATAGCGGCTGCTAGGGAGCCTGATTTCTTTTCTTTGTTAGTTGATGCTGCTACTTCTCTAATCATTGGGTCTAGGGTTTCGTCTTCTGGATTTAGAATTCCTCTTCTGTTACAAATTATTACGTCTTTCATACCAGCGTTAACTAATAGTTTTGCAATTGCGATTCCTGCTGCGCCTGCTCCACTGATTGCTGCTGTTACGTCTTCCATTTTCTTTCCTACTACTTTAAGTCCGTTGATGATTCCTGCTAATACTACGATAGCTGTAC
>JAAYEN010000142.1 GCA_012728775.1 Tissierellia bacterium | reverse complement strand
TATCTGGGTGCCCTTCTACTTCTATAGCAATTTCTAAGAGTTCAATATCAGATAAATAATTTCCATTTAGATTATTAGCAAGGGCAATTCCTCCTACGATAAGACTAGCAGAAGAACCCAAACCTCTGGCTATGGGTATTTGAGCATCTGATATTTTCACAGAATAATTTGGAACATCTTTTCCAATATACTCAAAATATTTTTGAAAAGCTATATCTGCTAAAGTTTCCTCTTCTGACTTTTCTCCTAATTCAAAATAATTATATAAATTTAAAGCTATTCCCATCGTGTCAAATCCCGGACCAATATTTGCTGTAGTTGCAGGTACTCTAATCTTCATTTTCTCTCTCCAAAATTTCAATAACTTTATCCTTAATTTCTCCAATTTCTAACGGTTCTTTTGTTTTTATTTCTTTTGTCAACATATTTTTAATTGCTAAAGGAGTTTTAGAATTTGTATATGCGTACACCTTGTTTATTTTATCTTCCAAATTTCCTTCAATTTCAATACCAAATGCTTCTAAAATTGCATTAGGAAATTTGTATGGACTTGCAGTACTTACTACTAGGGCATGATTTTTTGCTAAACTTACACCTTCATAAGCTACTGCCGTATGTGGGTCAATTAAATATCCATGTTTTTCAAATACTTCTTTTATAGCTTCCTTTGTCCTAGTGTCATCTACAGAAATTCCTTTAATATAGTTCGGCAAATCCTTGGAAAATTTAAAACTTCCTTTTTCTTTTAATTCTTTGTAAATCAAGTCTATTTCATCTGAATTATTTTTTGAAATTGTGTATAAAAATCTCTCTAAATTACTAGAAATTAATATATCCATAGACGGCGTAAGAGTTTTCAGAAAATCTCTATTGGCATTGTAAACTCCAGTATTAAAAAATTCTGTTAAAACATCATTGGAATTAGATGCACATATTGCATTTTCTATAGGAACTCCCATAAACTTTGCGTATAATCCTGCTAATATATCCCCAAAATTCCCTGTTGGGACAACTATATCTATTTTTTCATCTTCTTGAATAATTCCTCTTTTCAATAAAGTTACATAGGAGTAAATATAATATGGTATTTGAGATATTAATCTAGCGATATTTATGGAATTTGCTGATCCTAAGTTTTTTTTATTTATTATGCAAATCTCTTTTATTTCTTCATCAGCAAATGCTTCTTTAACAGACCTCTGGGCATCATCAAAGTTCCCGGATATAGATAAAACTGAAGCATTACCTCCATCTGATAATTCCATTTGAAGTTTTTGAATGTCGGATACGCCTCCGTCAGGATAAAATACTGCAATCTCTGTTCTATCTTGGTTTTTAAAACCTTCTAGTGCTGCACTTCCTGT
Organism: Tissierellia bacterium; assembly: GCA_012728775.1. The sequence continues at coordinate 8,242 of JAAYEN010000142.1, read as the reverse complement.
ATCCCCTGAGGTAGCGGTTAATATTAGTAATCTATCTGTTATGTCATTTATATCATAAGCTATTCTCATAAGACCAGGTAGTAGGGTTAGAGCCATGTCTTTGAATGAACTGGTAGGACCATGAAACAATTCTAAAAATGAAATATTATCAAAGGTCTTTATAGGTGTAATTTCTTCTGGGTTTTCAAATTTGATATTATAGTTATTGACAATTTTTTCTAAATCCTCATTTGGAATCTCAGGAAAATACAAACCTAGAACTTTTTTAGCTATTTCTTGATAGCTTAAATTCTTAAAGTCGTTAATATCAATTTTAGGAAATTCTTGGGGAAGGAATAATCCTCCATCCTCAGAAATCCCCTTTACTATTCCTAGAGTTCCAGAAATATTTACATTGTTATTTCTTGTAGAAGTATATCTCATTTTCTCCCTCTTAATCTTTATAGATATTTAGCACATCTGTTAGTATGGCAAATCCTGTCGGTCTTCCACCAGCTCCTGGACCTTTAAATGCCAATTCTCCACAATTGTCACCTTCCACAATAATTGCATTCTGCCCATTTACTAATCCACCAATTACTGAATCTTTTTTTACTATTGTTGGTTCAACTTTTGCAATTACTTTTCCCTTTTCTCTATACGCACTTGCTACTAATTTATATCTTTCTCCCTGTTCATTTAATGTTTTTATATCATCTATAGATATTTCTGTAATTCCTTTTAGACTAATATCTTCTTCAGAAACTTTTTCTTTAAATGCCAATGTGGACAGTATTCGAAGTTTTCTCATTGTATCATAGCCTTCTACGTCATCAGTGGGATCAGCTTCAGCAAATCCTATATCTTGAGCTTCTTGAAGGGCAGATTGATAGTCCTTTCCTTCTTCCATGCTGGATAAAATAAAATTACATGTTCCATTTAATACTCCTTGGATGGACTTAATTTCATTTAAGTTTGCAATATTTTTTATTGACTCAATTATTGGTACTGCTCCTGCTACTGCTGCATCGTAATAGAATTTTACATCGTGATAATCTGCATACTCTATTAATTGTTCCATATGTCTAGAAATCATTGCTTTGTTAGCAGTAACTATATTTTTTTGATTTTCCATTGCTTTTAAAATTGCAGGGAAAATTTGATCAATATTTCCAGTTACTTCGATAATAGTTTCGATTTCTTCATCATCGATAATTTCGTAAATATCATCAGTAAAAATGTTAAAATCTTCTCTATCCTTATAATTTTCTAAATTTCTAACTAGAATTTTTTTAATTGCAATAGATTCCCCAAGGTGTTTTTCTAGAAATTCTTTTCGTTCATTTAGTATTTCTACTACTCCGTTTCCTACAGTTCCGCAACCTAATAATCCTAAATTTATCATTATTTCCCCCTCCAATGAATTTTATATTTTATTTTCCTTTTGAAATTTTTTATATATGCCTTTAATTGCTTTTTCAAAATCTTCATTTTCAACACCTATGATTATATTCATCTCACCACTACCTTGGCTAATCATTCGGATGTTTACTCCTTCTTCTGCAAGGGCACTAAACAAAAGGGCACTGGTTCCCTTAGCACTTACCATTCCCCTTCCAACTACGGCTATAATTGCCATGCCTTTGGTAACTACTATGTCATCAGGGTCACAATAAATTGAAATCTCACCAGTAATTTTGCTTTCTTTTCCCTCAATTTGAACTGTTGGGACAACGAATGAAACTGTATCTATACTAGTAGGCATATGTTCTACATTTATTTCATTGGACTCAAATATGCTCATCATCCTTCTATAAAAAGACAAGTCTTCGGACATATAAACTTTTTCTACTCGAATAACTGTAAAATCCTTTTTGCCTGCTATTCCAGTTATGACACTTTTAGAATCTTCAGCAGTTTCATCTGGTAAAATCATAGTACCTGGATCTTCAGGACTATTTGTATTTAAAATTTGTATAGGAATTCCCAGGTCTTTTATTGGGAAAATCGCTTCTTCGTGAAGAACTGGAGCACCCATGTAGGAAAGTTCTCTCAATTCTTTATATGTTACAGTTGCCATTGGCAATCCTGCTCCAACAATTTTAGGATCAGCTATATAAAATCCAGATACGTCTGTCCAATTTTCATATTTCTCTGCATTCATTCCCGCTGCCAAAATGGAACCTGAAATATCTGAGCCACCTCTAGAGAAGGTTTCAATTTTTCCTTTTTCATTTAAACCATAAAAACCTGGAACCACCACATAATCCTCTGGACCAATTTTTTCAGCAATTAATTCCATACTTTTTTCCATATCTGGCTTTCCATTGGTAATTCTAATAACTTCTTGGGCATCTAGGAATTTAAACCCTAAATAATCTGCCAGAAGTTTGCCATTTAAGTATTCTCCCCTACTTGCAAAATAGGATTGATCTCTACCTTTTTTGAACTCTTCGTCTATTAAGTCCATTTCTTTTTCAATATCTAGATCCAAGTCTAACTCATTTTTTATATCAAGATAACGTCTTCTGACTATGTTAAATACTTCCTCAAAATTTAATTTGTGGGAGCCCAGTTGATGGCACATCAACAATAAGTCTGTTACTTTATGCTTTTCATCTTCATTTTTACCTGGTGCAGAAGGCACAACCACTTTGATATCTGGGTTACTTAAAACGATATCTTTAACCTTTTTAAATTGTTCTCCGTTAGAAAGTGATGAGCCTCCAAATTTTGCAATTATTGTATTATTCATAATCTCCCCCTAAAATAAAAAACTCGCCCCAAAAGGACGAGCAAAATTACGCACGTTTCCACCTTAAAATAGTGAATGTAAGAATATAACGATTCAACGCACTATCTTACTAATTTCTGATAGTGAGCTTAGAGGTGGTTTTTCAAAGATTTAAGTCTAGGAAATCTTTCAGCCGGTGAATTTCCCTCTCTTTTGCATTCCATCTATTACTTGTCCTCTTCAAAGCTTTTGTATACTCTACCATTTTTTTATTTTAAAGTCAAGAAAAAATATTCTTTTTTACTTAAGTATATGTAAAAATAAATTTATATTATTTTTTTTACTAAAAAATTAAAATTATTTCGTTCCTTTTATGTTTAAAAAATTTATAGAGGGTATAATAATAACAGTTATCAATTACAGTGAATATTTTAAGTTACATAAACAAATATAAAGGAGAATTATTATGACTTTTAAATTAGAAAACTTAAAATATGATTACAATGCACTGGAAGAAGTAATAGATGAAGAAACAATGAAAATCCACCACGGAAAGCACCATCAAGCATATGTGGATAATTTAAATAAAGCAGTAGCTGATACTGAATTTGCTGACAAGTCCCTTGAGGAACTTTTGACAGATTTAGAATCTCTGCCTGAGTCAATTAGAACAGCAGTTAGAAATAATGGTGGCGGACATTATAACCATACTTTGTTCTGGGAAACTATGACACCAGGTGGTTCTAAAGAGCCCGTAGGAGAATTGAAAGCTGCATTAGAAGAAACTTTTGGGTCTTTTGACGAATTTAAAGAAAAATTCGAAGCTGCAGGAGCAGGTAGATTTGGTTCAGGTTGGGTTAATCTTGTGGAAAAAGATGGAAAACTAGAAATAGTTTCTAATCCAAATCAAGATTCTCCAATTAGTGATGGACAAAAAGTCATTATTGGAAATGACGTTTGGGAACATGCTTACTATCTTAGATACCAAAACAGAAGACCAGAATATCTAAAAAATTGGTGGAAAGTAGTAAACTGGGATGTAGCTGAAGAAAGATTTACAACTAAATAATAAAACTTAAGCTGATAGAAAAAATTCTATCAGCTTTTTAATATCAATCTATATCAGAATCCTTAGATTCATTTTTCTTCTTTTCTTTAATCATGGAGATTACGCTTTCTGATTTTTTCATAATATCTTCTCCTCCGGGACCTACTAAAAATCTCATTGTGAAAAATACTAATGCAATTGCAATAGTTCCAAAAACCAAATCCACTACATTGGTAGAATAAATTAACATCTTTCTTGCTATTACAAAAAGCACCAATTCTAAAAGAGCTTCAGTAGAGTGATAAAGAATCATATGTATAAGCTCGGCACCTACTATTAATAAAAGAGCAAGACCTAAAAATGATTGGAATAAACCATAAGCAGCTTCTGCTCTTGCAGTAAATATCAAACTAAAATATCTTGTTAAATCTATCAATCCTATAAATATTCCAATAATTATCATAGAGGCAATAATCAGTTCAATAATATGAACCACATTTTCAATTCTTTTTGCCCATAATTTCATAAACATATCTTCTCTCCCTTTTAATGAGTTCAAGTTAATCAATCTGTCTATTATTTATTTTATCATATTAATTTAGGAATCACTATATTTCATATTAATATTTTATATAAAAAAATAGGGTTTTGATATAATCTTAACTCTATTCAAAAAAGATTGAGATAAAATAATACAATACCCTATTTTAAAAATTCTATATATTTTCAATTACTTCATCTATATCAGGTAGTTCTGACATTTTATATTTCTTTATCCAAGTTACTTTTCCTTCTTCATCTACCAACACATTAGCTCTTTGGCTTGTTCCAAATTCTTCGTTGTACAAACCATAATCTTTTGCCATTTTTCCTTTTGGCTCAAAGTCCGCAAGAATTCTCACTTCTTCTAGCCCCAATGACTTAGCCCATACTCCTTTACTAGGCTGAGGATCTACAGAAATACCCAATACTGTATCTACTCCTTTTTTTTCAATTTCCTCATAATGACTTTCCAAATCTCTCATCTGGTCTATACATACTGGAGTCCATGCAAGGGGATGAAAGGAAATTAATACCTTTTTACCCTTTAGTTCTGATAATTTTACTTTCTTACCATCTTGATCTTCTAATTCAAAATCAGGTGCTAAATCTCCTATTTTAATCATGCCTACCTCCTAAATTTTTTATATCTTATTTAAAAATTGAACCCTTAAGTTTTTAATAACTTAGGGTTCAATTTTAACTCTACATTTTAATTTAAAGTCTTAACAATCTACTCCACCATCAACTCTAATTAGTTGACCTGTCATAAATGCTGATTGATCAGTAGCTAAGAATACAACTACATTACCTATATCTGTACCTGAACCTAATTTCTTAAGTGGACTCATTTGTTTCATTGGCTCAACTGCATCTGCTCCACCTGCTGAGTCTAACATTTCTGTTTGAATTGCACCTGGCAAAATAGCATTTACTCTAATTTCAGGTCCTAAATCTCTAGCAAGTGCTTTTGTAAGCCCGTTCATTGCATGCTTAGATGCAGTGTATGCAGAAACTCCCCAACGTGCTGCTGTTCCAGCTACAGAAGAAGTATTGATTATATAGCCTTCTCCTTTTTCCTTCATTATAGGAGCTACTTTTTGAGCTAGTAAAAGAGGTGCATAAACATTAACTTGGAAAACTCTATTCCATTCTTCCTTGTCAATCGCTTGAGTATCTTTAAAAGTAATAACACCTGCATTGTTAAATAGAATATCCACTGTTCCAAATTCTTCTACAGTTTTGTCTACGATATTAGCTACATCTTCATCGTTAGTCATATCTGCTACAACATATATAGCTTCTCCGCCATCAGCTTTGATTTTTTCTACGACTTCTTTAGCTCTATCTTCTCTTCTACCAACTACTACAACTTTGGCTCCTTCTCCTGCTAATACATAGGCAGTGTCTCTGCCCATTCCAGAAGTTGAACCAGTTACAATTGCTACCTTTCCAGTAAGTTTACCCATATGCATCACCTTTAAATTTGTATATTTTAATTTGCTTTGCAAACTAATTTCAATTATAAATATTATCCTTGGTATATATTTAACCCTTTTATGCATATTTTAATCATTTTAAAGAAATATTTATACATATGTAAATAGCTGATAGGTAAAATTTCCTATCAGCTATTCTTTAAATTACTATTTGTCTTTTTTAAATGTCAAATACCAATCTAGCATTTCTAGATTGTCTGAAGCTTTTACTTCTTCTAATCTTTCGTCAACTTTTTCATCTGTAGATGGTGGCGGAAGGATAACATCTTTTCCTGGTTCCCAATTAGCTGGTAGAGCTACTTTGTCCTTATCATTTTTTTGTAGTCCAATAATAATTCTCTTAATTTCAGCAAAATTTCTTCCTAATGATGCTGGATAATAAAGAATTGTTCTCATCATACCTTCTGGATCAACGAAGAATACAGCTCTAACTGCACTAGTTTCTGATTCGCCTTGAATCATGCCGTATTTATTTGCAACTTCCATTTTAATGTCATCAATTACTGGGAATTGAATTTCTGGATTTTCTATTCCGTCCCAAGAATAATCTCTCATTGCTCTTACCCAACCTAAGTGAGAATGTACCGAGTCTACTGATAACCCAACTAACTCTGTGTTAAGTTCTTGGAATTCGTCATACATACTAGAGAATGTCATAAATTCTGTAGTACAAACTGGTGTAAAGTCTGCAGGATGGGAGAATAAAATTACCCATTTACCTTCATAGTCTTTTGGAAAATTAATAGTTCCATGTGTAGTATTAGCTGTGAATTCCGGTGCTGGTCTTCCTATAATTGGAAAGTTAACTGCCTTTTCTTCTTTTTCTAGATATTCTGTCATAATTTTTCCTCCTGTTTAATAATCCTAATTCGTTTCTTCAAGAATCTTACATTTTATTATTACCCAAGAATTATTTATAAAATCAAATATTAGAACAATTCTAAATATATTTGCTCCCTTCCCTTATACTTAATTTCGACATTTTTTCCCAATGATTTCCAATAAAATTTCTTACCCAATCTGGATTTGTTTTTGAATAATCCCTTAGTGCCCAACCTATGGCCTTGTTGATAAAAAATTCATCGCTACCAAAAGTATTCACCAATATTTTTTCTAAAAGTTCAGTATTGGTGTTTATCTTTCTCATTAACTGATGAGTTATAGCAACTCTTCGTAACCAAAAATCCTTATCAGTTGACCACTTTAACATAAGTTCATCTACTCTAGGGTCTAATAAACCTATATCGCCAATTATGGTATTCATTACATCTATAGAGTCCCACCATTGATTTGTTTTTACAAAAAACTCCATCTTTTTTATATCATCAAATTGAAGGGATTTTTTTTGAGCTAAAAGATAATCCAATACTAAATAATTCATATCCCTATACTCGTCTTGGAAACATAAATATAAAAACTCCCAATCTATAATTCCTCGAGCTTTATCTTCTTGAATGACGTCTTTATAAACATTTCTTCTTTCTTGCGTCTTAAGACCATAACATTTAAACTTATTTCTCAGATATTTCGCCATTGGTATAGCTTGTTCTTCATTTTTTTGAGATTCAAACTTCTCTTTAATCATTAAATATTTATCCATACAAATTCCTTATTTCTTTCTTATGGGATGGCGAATAATTGTCTTTAATTTTTCTGGAGCAGTTCTTCTGGGATCTGATAAATATATTTCATGGTGATGTCTAGAGTCATTGAAATCATATTCGTATCCATTCTCAATCATGTAATCTTCCATAATTTTTACTGTTTCCACTTCGGTATCATAAGGGCCAATGTGAAGCATTTGGACCACCAATCCTTCAGTAATAGATATAAATTCCAATTTAGATAGATCTATCTTCTTCTTTTTTGTCCCTTCTTCTATTCCCCAATTAAAATCTTCCTTTGTAATAAAATCCGGAAGTCTAATTAAGGATATCCATTGAAATTTATCTTTATTAGATAAGTCTACTCCTTTAATATTTTCTTGCCACCAAAATCCTTCTAATGGAGGAACCACATATTGAAAGTAATTTTCAATTTTATAATCTCCTTTGTAGCTCATCTTTAATGTGTACGAAAGAGCATAAAGCATCTCAATTGCTTTTTTATATTCTCCATCTTCATCATTTGGGTTACCTTTTCCTCGAACAGCTACAAAATTCATAGAGGGAATTTCTAGAATTTCAGGTTTTCCCTTTGGTTGATAAAATTCTTTAAATTCCTTTTTATAATCAAATGCCATTTTTTCTACCTCTATTTCATAATTTTCTTTACTATACTTAGCTTGTCTTTATATGGTGGATATCTAAGGGGAGTATCTAAAAAACTTGGCTTTTCTACAATGCTTTTTTTGTTGGAAAAAGTATCAAAGCTAAATTTGCCATGATATTTTCCAATACCGCTATTTCCTACTCCTCCAAAAGGCAGATTGGCATTGGCTAG
>JAAYEN010000205.1 GCA_012728775.1 Tissierellia bacterium | reverse complement strand
GTTCATAATATCAGCTTGAAACTGCATTAAAAAGTCATTGGTAGTAGCTCCGCCATTTACCCGGATGCTCTTTAATTCCAAATGAGAATCTTCCTTCATAGCATCTATTACATCTCTACTTTGGTATGCAAGAGATTCAAGGGTAGCACGAACGATATGTTCTCTTTTAGTTCCACGAGTTAAGCCGAAAATTCCACCCCTAGCATACATATCCCAATAAGGAGCTCCTAGACCTGTAAAAGCAGGTACCATATACACTCCTTCAGAATCAGTAATTTTAGTGGCATAATATTCACTCATAGGAGCATCATAAATTAATTTTAGCTCATCCCTTAGCCACTGAATTGCAGAGCCAGCATTGAAAATTGAACCCTCTAAAGCATATGTAATTTTTCCATCTAGCCCCCATGCAATAGTAGAAATCAGTCCATTTTTCGAATCAATCAACTCTTCACCAGTATTCATTAAAACAAAACATCCAGTTCCATAAGTATTTTTAACCATTCCAGGATAAAAACAAGCTTGTCCAAAAAGAGAAGCCTGCTGATCACCAGCAATACCAGTAATAGGGATTTTTGCTCCACTAAATAAACTAGAATCCGTATAGCCATAATTATCAGAAGAATTTTTAACTATTGGGAGTATAGATTTGGGAATATCTAAATAACTTATAATTTCATTATCCCAATCCAAATCTCGAATATTATAAATCATAGTTCTGCTGGCGTTTGAATAGTCCGTTCCATGAACTTTTCCTTTTGTAAGATTCCAAAGAATCCAAGAATCCACTGTTCCAAAAAGTAAATTCCCATCTTGTGCCAATTCTTTAGCACCTTCTACATTATCTAAAATCCATTTAATCTTAGTTCCACTGAAATAGGCATCTATTACTAAACCAGTCTTATTCTTTATAGTTTTTTCCAAACCCCTAGATTTTAAATCATCAGTAATTTCAGAAGTTCTTCTGCATTGCCAAACTATTGCATTATAAATAGGGCGTCCAGTATTTTTATTCCATAATATTGTAGTTTCTCTTTGGTTTGCAATCCCTATAGCTTTTATATCTTCAGGCTTAATTCCTGCAATTTCAAGAGCTTCCAAAGCCGTAGAGTATTGTGTAGCCCAAATTTCCATAGGATTTTGCTCCACCCACCCTGGGTGAGGGTATATCTGTTCTATTTCTCTTTGGGAAGTTGAAATAATTTTTCCTTCTTTATCAAAAATAATAGCCCGACTACTGGTGGTTCCTGCATCAAGTGCCATTATATATCCTTTCATATAACCCTCCAAATAGTTTATTAATATCATTTTATCATAAATTATGAGACAAAGTTAGAAATTGCTGAATAAAAGAATATTAGAAATATTTTACATATTATTTTGAAATTATAATTGATTTTTATATCGAGGTACGATATAATAAATACATCGAAGTTCGATACATCGAAATACAATGGAGGTATTCTATGGATGATAGAATAAAAAGAATTTATGTACCTATGACGGAAACAGGATTTTATATTTTGTATTGCCTTCAAGAAGAAATGCATGGTTATAATATAGGACAAGTTGTAAATAAAATGACAGGAGGAGAAATCTCCATCAGTCCAGGGACTATGTATGGAACTTTATCTAAAATGGAAAAAGATAAATTGATATCTTTTATAAAAGAAGAGGAAAAAAGAAAATTTTACAAAATAACAGAATTAGGAAAAGAAATATTAAATCTTGAAATTAATAGGATTGAAAGACTTTATAAAAATAGCAAAGGAGAGTTTTAAATGAATAATAATACCATTACAAAATTTAAATATTTTACAATTTCTGATTATGAAAAAGAAGAAAAGTATCTTAGAGAAATGTCGAATAAAGGTTACCATTTAATAAATATTTCTTTTCCAGGCTTTTATAAATTTCAAATAGGAGAACCTGAGGATATAGTTTATAGATTAGATTATGACAATTACAAAAGGGAAGATAAAAATTCATATATAAAATTATTTGAAGACTATGGATGGAAATACTTGTGGGAATTTGCAGGCTGGTCATATTTTAAAAAAGAAGGAGAAGAGGCTAATTTAGAAATTTTTTCTGACGATGAATCTAGGCTAGAATTAGTAAAAAAAGTTTTCTCTACTAGATTATTACCTTTAATTCTAATTTTTGTAGCGGTATTTGTACCAGATATTCAAAATATATTATCTGGACAATATTTTATAGAAAATAAAGGATTTTCAATATTCTTCATTGGATTATTTATATTATATGTAGTTTTAATTTCACATACAGGCTATGGCTTATATAAATTAAATAGTAAATATATGAAAAATAAAGATTAAAAAAGGTGCCGTATTAGGCACCTTTACTCACTTATGCAGTAATTTTGTTTAGATCGTTCATTAAATTATCTAAATTTAATCCATGTACCATTGCTGCTTCTTCTATAGATTCCATTTGGCTAGAAGGGCATCCAACACAAGCCATTCCGTGTTGCATTAACACACCAATAGTTTCTGGATTTTTTCTAATTATATCTCCAATTAACATATCTTTTGTAAATTCCATTTAATTGCCTCC
>JAAYEN010000087.1 GCA_012728775.1 Tissierellia bacterium | reverse complement strand
CCTCCACCCTTTTCCATTGCTATTCTTAAATTTTCATCTTCAACTTCTAATTTAGAAATTTTGCTTTCTTCAAATAGTTCAAGGATAGCTTTGATTTTATCTAAATCCATAATTATTTCTTTTCTTCGATTGCTCTAAGAATGTCTCCAACTGTTTTTAGTTCTTGAAACTCTTCGTCTTCAATCTCTACGTCAAATTCATCTTCAATAGCCATAGAAAGCTCTACTGCATCTAATGAATCTGCACCTAAATCATCTATTAAACTGGATTCTAAAGTAACTTCTTCCTCTGATACTCCTAAATTCTCAACTATTACATCTCTCAATTGTTCAAACATTTTTTCCACCTCAAAAATAATTATTAAAATATTTTATATTCATTTTTATATTATATTTACTTATATAAGTAAAGTCAAGATAATAAAATAAATTTCATCATTTTATAACAAATTGAGTATTATTTAATTAGAATCCTCAATATATTTATATTTTAATTTTCGTCTGAAACAATCCCAGGATTTTTAAATTATTGTTTACCCCTTGGAGACAAAGCAAAGTTAACTAACTTATTAAGAAGTTCTTCGTAACTATAACCTGCCGCTTCAGCTGTAGTAGGAAAATCTGAATATCCCTTTTGCATACCTGGCAATGTATTTAATTCTATTACATTTGGTTTACCTTCTCTATCTAGCCTAAAGTCTATCCTAGCCAAGTCTTGACATCTTAATGCTCTAAATGCTTTTTTTGCCATTTCTTCCATTTCTTTTTTTAATTCATCAGAAATATCAGCTGGAATTTTTGAAGGTACTAAGTCATCAGCTTTTGCCTCTACTGTCAAATATTGGAACTCTCCATCTTCTTCGAATAGGTATTCTTTAATTGGCAAGACTTCTAATTCTAAATTTCCCATTACGCCCATAGTGAATTCTCTTCCAGGCAAAAATTCTTCCACTAAAATTACTTGATTATAGATTTCCATTTTCTCTTTTACTACATCTCGTAATTCTTCCTTTGAATTTACCTTACTGCTATCTGTAATTCCAACGCTTGAACCTTCATGTTCTGGTTTAACTATTACAGGAAAAACAAAATCTTCTCTAATTTCTTCTTCACCATCTGTAAATAGCTGTGACCTTGCTGTCCTGACTCCATTTTCTCTAAGGAGAATTTTTGTTATTTCCTTGTGCAAGCCTAAAACATGAGTAGACAATCCTGAACCTACAAAAGGAATTCCTGTCATTTCCAACATTCCAACAATATTGGCCTGGGATCTTTTATTTGTTATACCTGCACTTAGATTAAATATGACATCAGGAGTTTCTATATCATGTATAGTATTGAGTAAAGCATTAGTCGCTTCAATCTTGGTTACTTTATGACCACTAGCTTCTAAACCTTCCGCTATTGCCATAACAGTATCTTTCATTTGTACTGCTCCGTGGGGATTTAGTTTCGTTGCTTCTTCAACTAAATCTTCATACCTCGAATAAATTAATGCTATATGCATTTAACACCTCCATAAATAACAATGATTCAAATTTTAACTGTCCATAAATATATCATAACGGCTAATCCAACAAAAATGCCGCAATAACACAAAGCGTCAACTTCATTTTGAAATACTAAACTAATAACAAAGAAAAAGTGGCAGTATCCCACCCTCTGCCACTTGTTTGTAGTTATAAATATTAAAGATTAATAATTGCTTGAATTGCGTTTTTATCTAATTTTAATTCGTCAACTAACCCATTTACTAGAATTAGTCCCCGGCCAGTAGATAACATATCTTCTGGATTGTAATCTTCCATTCGATATTTTATACCCTTTCCTTCATCACGTACTTTAATAAAAAGCATATCCCCATTAAAATCTATATTTACATATACTGTCTTTTTTCTCGAAAGTTCATTTCCGTGAAGTGCTCCGTTGATGATTAATTCGTTTACAATCAGTTTAATTTCAAACATTTTTGTATCATCTGGAATATATCTATTGAGCTCTTCCATCCTGTTTTCGATAAAATATTTAATTTTTTCTAAGTCGCTAATAACGCAACCACAAAAGTGATATTCCATAATAATCATCTTTCTAAATAATAAAATTACTTTTATATAAGTTTATTGCTTATATTCATTTACTTCGTCAAAAATTAAATACCCATGTAAAGATTATTTAAAACACTTTTGACTCTAAACTCTTTTATTTTCCTATAATTTGGGGTACAATTATATTAAGAAAAAATATGGGAGGTATTGTTTATATGAAATATATTTGTGGACCTTGTGGTTATGTATATGATCCAGCTTTTGGTGACCCTGATAGCGATATACCAATAGGCACAGCTTTCGAAGACATAAGAGAAGATTGGTTATGCCCTGTATGTGGAGCATTAAAATCTCAATTTTACCCTGAAGACTAATTTTTAGTAATTTAGTTTGTACTTATCCGAATAGGGTAATAATGTATCATAAAATATTAGGAGGTATGTTTAATATGCAAAAATACGTATGTGACGCATGTGGTTGGATTTATGATCCAGAAATTGGAGCACCAGAATATGATTTAGATGCAGGAGTAGCTTTCGAAGATCTTCCAGAAGATTTTGTTTGCCCACTATGTGGTGTTGGTAAAGAAGAGTTTTCTCCAATCGACTAAATTTGAACATTGCTCAATAGTGAGATTTAAAGAAACTGAGATTTTCTCGGTTTCTTTTTAAAATTATTATAATTGTTAATTATACACCCATTAGGAGCGAAAATATGAACAATGAAAAAATTTATAAAATGAGCTTTACTAAAGTATATCCCCTTCTAGTACAAAAAGCAGAAAGAAAAGGCCGAACAAAAGCAGAAGTAGACGAGATAATAACTTGGCTAACTGGATATGATGAGTCAGAATTAAAAAATATTTTAGATAAAGATACAAATTACGAAGAATTTTTTAATAACGTGCCAAAATTAAACCCAAATGTAGACAAAATAAAAGGCGTAGTCTGTGGAATTCGCGTAGAAGAAATTGAAGACGACCTTGTGCAAAAAGTTCGATGGCTAGATAAACTAATTGACGAACTGGCAAAAGGAAAATCTATGGAAAAGATTTTAAGAAATTAAAATAATATGATTCAAAAAGCCTTACTCCTCAATTTTGAGAAAGTAAGGCTATTAATTTTGTAATCTTGAGCCAAGAAAATTTACCAATAAAGAAATTCCTCCGAAAATTGGAGCATAAATCCAAGCACTAGAATTATAAAATATAAACAAAGTAGGAAGAAATAGCACCATCACTAATAAAGGAAAAGAAATGTTAAAACCATTTCTTATACTAAATTTATAAGAACTAATTAAAACTACAAGGGGCATTAAAATTAACAAAATCAAAATCGCAGATCCTGTGTTATTCATTGCTAGCGGTAATAAGTAAAATGAAATAAATATAGGAATTAAGTGAAAAAACGTATCCTTTTTTCTTTCTTTCATACTATTGCCTCAACAAAGATTCTAACTTTGTCTTCACTTCCTCTATATTTCTAATAGAAGTTTTGATTTCCTTAAGCCCTTTGCTTATCTTATCTTGAACCATTATATCTGCAATAAATCCATCAAAAAAATAATCAGCAAAAGTCAAAAAATCTCCAGTTTCAATATTTATATCTATGATAGATTCTATATCATCTAATTCCAAATTTAACTTTTCTATAGCTTTTTTTGCTTCGACCACATCTTTCTCAGTTTTGGACATCTTGTCCCTTTTTATCATCGTAGCAAAAAATCCGCCTCCCAAAATATCAAAAACTCCCCAATTTCCAGCAGATTCACAGGATTTTTCAGCCCCTCTCAAATAAAACAATGCATTATCAGCTGCATCAATAGCTTCTCTAATTTCAGTATCTCTATCTTTCATTTCATCACCTGTTAAATAAATACCCATCTTAAATATTATAAACAAAAAATTGACTAGAAATTTCTCTAGCCAATTTATTATATTTCTACGCTCCTAAATAAGCTTTTTTAACTGATTCGTTATCCTTTAGTTCTTCTGCTGGGCCTTCTAGAGTAATTCTACCTGTTTCTATTACATATGCTCTGTCGGCTATTGATAGGGCCATTTCTGCGTTTTGTTCTACCAGCAAAATTGTCATTCCTTCGTCGTTTAGCCTTTTGATAGTATTGAAAATTTCTTGGACGAATAGTGGAGATAGCCCCATGGAGGGTTCGTCTAGTAGCAATAAGTTAGGTTTGGACATAAGTGCTCGTCCTATTGCTAGCATTTGTTGTTCTCCTCCCGATAGGGTTCCTGCTCTTTGTTTTTTTCTTTCTTGCATCCTAGGAAACATCTTATATACTTTCTCGATATCTGTTTTTTTACTTTGTACAGACTCTCTAACTGCGTAAGCTCCTAGTTCCAAATTATCTTCAACTGAAAGATTAGTAAATATTCTTCTTCCTTCGGGCACTTGTGCTATTCCCATCCAATTTATTTTATGGGCTCCTTCTTTTGTAATTATTCTATCATTGTAGGCTATAGAGCCTTTTTTTGAACGAATAATTCCCGATATGGTTTGTAGAATTGTAGTCTTTCCTGCACCATTGGCACCTATTAGTGTTACAATTTCGCCTTCTTTTACTTTTAGACTGACATTTTTGATGGCGTGAATATTTCCATAAAAAACGTCTAAGTCTTTTACTTCTAACATAGTCATATTCTAGCCCTCCCTCTTCTTTCCTAAATAAGCTTCAATTACTTCTGGCTCATTTATTACACCTGCGGGAAGACCTTGGGCTATAGTAACGCCGTGATTTAATACCAAAAGCCTTTCACAAATTCCCAGTACCAATGACATATCATGTTCAATTAACAAAATAGCTACATCGAATTCGTCTCTAATAAATCTTATAGTGTCCATAAGTTCCGCAGTTTCTATGGGGTTCATTCCTGCTGCTGGTTCGTCTAAGAGTAATACCTTTGGATTAGTAGACATAGCTCTAGCTATTTCTAACTTTCGTTGCTGTCCATAGGATAAACTTTCAGCTGGTATATCGTAATATTCATCTAAATCGAATATTTTTAATATTTCCATAGATTCTTCGAATAGTTTATTTTCTTCTTTCCAAAACTTTGGAGCTCTTAATGCTCCTTCCATAAATCCATATTCTTGTAGATAATTATGTGCTATCATAACATTTTGAATTACGGAAAGGGATTTAAAAAGTCTAATATTTTGAAATGTTCTAGCCAATCCTAATTGAACTAGTTCATAAGTTTTCACGTTTTTTATCATCTGATTAGCAAAGGTGTAAGTCCCACTTGTGGCCTCATATACTCCTGTCAAAAGGTTAAAAGCAGTGGTTTTACCTGCACCGTTAGGCCCTATTAATCCTACCAATTCTTTGGGTCTAAGTTCTAGGGAAAATTCATTTAAAGCTTTAAGACCTCCAAAGGTAATAGATAAATCCTTCGCAGATAGTATGGGTTTTGTCATGACTTCACCTCTTCTTTGCTAACAAAAAATCTTTTAGTAATATTTGTTAAGCTAAATTCTTTCCTGCCTAGTAATCCAGTAGGTCTAAATATCATCATCAATATTAGAACTAAAGAATATACAATCATTCTATAATCAGCAAAGGATCTTAAAAATTCTGGTAATATCGTAAGTACAATTGCAGAGATAATAGATCCTGTAAATGAACCCATTCCTCCTAGAACTACCATAACTAAGAAGTTAATGGAGTAGTTATAGTCAAATTGTTTAGGTACTATAATACCAATATTGTGTGCAAACATTCCTCCTGCTATTCCTGCAAAGACAGCAGAAATTATAAAAGCAAAAGTTTTGTAATAAGTAGTATTTATTCCCGATGCTTCGCTGGCTATTTCGTCTTCACGAATAGCAAGAACAGCTCTACCATGCCTAGAGGTCATAAGTGAATACATAAAAGCTACGGATATAACCATTAAAAAATAAATAATATTGAAGTCTTGCATCCATGGTATACTTTTTAAACCTTGGGCTCCTCCAGTAAATTTGAAAAACTCAATTAAAACCCTGATAATTTCACCAAAAGCTAGAGTAATTATAGCAAGATAGTCTCCCTTTAGTCTTAAAGCTGGTATCCCAATCAAAAATCCGATTATTCCTGCTAAAATTCCACCTATGATAAGTCCAACAAAATATCCTGGCAAGCCAGGTATAATTCCTGATTTTGTAAATAGTGCTGCTGCATATGCTCCAATGGACATAAAACCAGCATGGCCTAAGTTTATTTGTCCTAGACAGCCAACAGTTATATTTAAACTAGTAGCTAATATAATATTGATACAAAGGAAGTTTAAAACTGAACTTTGGTATCTATTTATTATTCCAAAATTTAACATTAATCTTAATACTATAAATAGTGCAAGGACTAAGATTACTGTAACAATGTAATTTACTTTTTTTATCTTATTCATTACACTTTCTCCTTAATGTCTTTTCCTAATAATCCATTAGGCATAACTAAAAGCACCAATATTAATATTAAAAATACAAAAGCATCTGCTAGTTGCGAAGAAATATAAGCTTTTGTTAATGCTTCTACAATTCCTAAAATCAATCCGCCTAATACTGCTCCTGGAATACTTCCTATTCCTCCTAGTACAGCGGCTATAAAAGCCTTTATCCCTGGCATAGCACCCATAAGCGGTCCTACTTGTGGATAAGCGCCTACATAAAGTACTGAACCTATCCCAGCCAAAGCACTGCCTATTGCAAAGGTCATAGTAATTACTGAATCTACATTTATACCAACTAGCTTAGATGCCACGTAGTCCTCACTAGTTGCAGTTATAGCTTTTCCAAATTTAGATTTTGTTATAAATAATTGCAAAATTATTGTAAGTATCAATGTAACAAATACAGTAATTAGAATACTTACGTTGAAATTTAATCCCAAAATGGAAATAGGTTGGGAACTGAATATCCTTGGAAAAGGTAAGCTACTTGCTCCAATAAATTTCATAGCTGAATTTTGTAATAATAAACTTACACCTATGGCAGTTATCAAGTTGGAAATTCTAGGTGAATTTCTAAGGGGTGCATAAGCAAGTTTTTCAATGGTAACTCCAAAAATTACACATATTAAAACTGCTGCTATAACTGTCATCCAAAGAGGCACGCCTAAAGCTGTGACTATTGGTATAGAAAATAATGCAGTATAAGCTCCTACCATAATAATATCTCCATGGGCAAAGTTTATCAATTTTGCAGTTCCATAAACCATAGTATAGCCTAAGGAAATAAGTGCATATATACTTCCTATTTGTAATCCGTTAATAATTTGTAAGAAAAATTCTCTCATATCATTTCCTTAATAAGAAGGTCATCTTTTAAGATGACCTTTCGTTTTTGTTATTGTGGTGTAACAACTGAATCCAATTTGTACGCGCCATCAGTTACTTCTATAACACTTACAGCCTTTATAGGATTATTGTTCTCATCGAATTTAATACTTCCAGTGATTCCGCTATACTCGATATTTTTCATAGCATCAATTATAGCTTGACTATCTGTTGAGCCTGCTTCTTCAATAGCTTGTTTAACCATGTAAGCTGCATCATAACCTAATGCTGAGAAAGATGCAGGATTTTCTCCATATAGTTCATTGTAGTTTTTAATGAACGCTTGAATATTTTCATCCGGGTCATCTAAACTGTAATGATTTGTAAATAGAGATCCTTCTACTGATTCTAATGCTTCAGCTTTTAGAGCATCGTCAGATAATCCTGTAGTTAACTGTTCAATAACTCCGTCCCATCCATCTGGTCCAACAAACTTTCCAGTAAGTCCAACTTCTCTAGCTTGTGGCGCTATTAAAGCGATAACTTGGTAATAATCTGGAATCAAAATAACATCTGGATTTCCTGCAGCAATTGTAGTCAATTGTACTCTAAAGTCCTTGTCATCATTTCCGTAGGATTCATCTCCTACTATTTCAATTCCTTGTGCTCCAGCTGCTGCAACAAAAGCATCCTTAACACCTTGTGAATAGTCACTAGAATTGTTAGAAAGCACTGCCGCTGTATTAGCTCCTAGAGTTTCTTTTGCATATTGTGCTAAGATTTCTCCTTGGAATGGGTCTGTGAAACAAACTCTAAATACTGAAGGTCTACCTTCTGTAATATCTAGTTGTGTTCCTGTTGGTGTGATTAAAAGCATATTATCTCTATTAGCAAGTTCTGCAACAGCTAAAGTAGGTCCACTTGTTACTGAGCCGATAATAGCTGCAGCACCAGATTCAGCTATTTTGTTATAAACATTTACTGCCTCTTGAGTGTCGCCCTTTTCATCTTCAATTACTAGTCTTACTTGCTTTCCTAATATCCCACCGTCAGCATTGATTTCATCAATTGCTTGCTTTGTTCCATTAGTAGATGCAATACCATAAATAGCAACGTTACCTGTTAAAGGTCCCATTACGCCTATTACGATTTCATCTGAGTCTTCATTTGCAGCTGGTGCTTGGGTATTTCCCCCGCCACCACATGCAGTTAATACTAATACAAGTACTAACATTAAAATCATAATTCTTTTGTTTTTCATATGTCCTCCCTTGTTTCCTTCGAATGATTAACCTATTTTACCACAACTCTCGGCTTTTTGGTATACTTTGATAAGAAAATTGTTCATTTACTGTAAATTTGTCAATTTATTTTTTATATGTTAAATATAAAACTGCCCAAGAGATATTAATCCTTGGGCAGTTTTGAGTATTATCAAGTTAATACATTTAAGAATCTCTCATTTAATTCTTTTGTATAGTAGAATATGCCTTCTCCTGCTTTATCTGCAGTCCACTCTCTTAGTGGTACGTCTGGGAAGTATTCATATCCTCCAGCATATGTTTCAAGTCT
>JAAYEN010000336.1 GCA_012728775.1 Tissierellia bacterium | reverse complement strand
GAGAATGATTATAATATTGAAACTATGAGGACTATTAAAAGAGATGATAATGTAACTTTGATAACAGAAACTACTGAAGAAGTAGACCAAAAAATAATTGATGAAATTGTCAATGATGACAGATTCACTTTCGCAAAATACATAATAGGAGAATAATTATGTTTTCTAGAGTTGATGAGATACTAAAAGCATGTGAAGAAAAAGGTTATGAACTTTATGAATTAGTTTTAGAAGAAGAACTTAAGACTTCAAAACTAACTAAAGACAAAATTAGAGCTGAGCTAAAAGAGATGTTAATTATAATGGAAGGCTCTGCAAAAGCTAATTTAGATTCACCAAGCGAAACTAATATGAAGATGATAGATGGTTTTGCTTATAAAATGGAACAATACTCCAAAACAGGAGATACTATATCAGGAGAATTTATGACTGAAGCTATGGCTATGGCGTTTTCCACTTTGGAACTTAGCTCGTCTATGGGACTTATTGTAGCTAGCCCTACGGCAGGTTCCTCAGGAATACTTCCAGCAACATTAGCAAGTATGAAAAAAAGAAACAACTATTCCAATGAAAAGTTAGTAAATGCCATGTTAACTGCTATTGGTATAGGAAAGATAATTGGTAAATATGGCTCCTTTGCAGGTGCAGAAGGTGGATGTCAAGCGGAAACTGGCTCTGCATCTGCTATGGCTGCAGGGGCAGTGGTTTATTTATATGGAGGGACTCCAGAACAATCTTTCCACGCTGCATCCATAGCTTTTATTCATGTTTTAGGATTGGTTTGTGATCCTATAGCTGGTTTAGTGGAATATCCTTGTACATTTAGAAATGCATCAGGTGTTGTGAATGCATTTATTTCTGCTGATATGGCTTTGGCTGGAATAAAATCCATAGTTCCTTTTGACGAAGTTTGTCAGGCTGTAGGAGAAGTAGGAGCGGGACTACCAGCTACTCTTAGAGAAACTGGTCTAGGTGGACTTGCAGGTACAAATACAGGAAGAGAAATCAGAAAGAGATTTTTGAAAAGTAACGAAGAGCTTTAAATAGTAAAGGTAGGAAATAAGTCGATGTTTGAAATGGATGTAAGGATACCCCAAGTCACTGTAGATTATAATCACAATTTGAGATTAACTCATCTGTTTGGATTTTTAATGGAGATGGGAAATTTGCATAGTGATGATGTGGGCATGCCTAGTTCAAAACTAACTGAAATGGGATATACATGGATGCTATATCAGTTGAAGTATAAAATTAATAGACTACCCAAAGGTAAAGAATTAGTAAAATTTAAGACTTGGGTATCTAAATGGGACAAGCTGAAGTCTTATAGGGAAACTAATGTATATGACGAAGAGGGAAATTTATTAGTAGCATCTACTACAGTTTGGTTAGTTGTTGACATTGAAAAAAATAGAGCAGTTAGAGTTCCAAAAGAAATTAGCAAGCCCTATGTAGTAGAAGGAAATGTTAATTTTGAATCTATGAAAAATTTTGACAAGAATTTAATAGATGGATTAGGAGAAGAAATTAAAATTTACAAATCTGATATCGACTATAATCACCACGTAAATTCAGGAGTTTATTTAAGATGGATAGTAGACTCAGTGGAAATTTCCGATGAAAAATTAAAAGAGATAGAAATCTATTATGGAGCACAAGTTTTTTATGACTCTAAAGTAGAATCTAGAATGATACAATCTGGAAATGAATTTTATCACCAAATAGTATGTGATGGAAAACCTGCAGTTTATGCATTAACAAAATGGGAGATATAAATGAAGACCATAGGAAAGAAAAAAAATATTGCTTTAATAGCCCATGATGCTATGAAAGATGAAATGATAGAATGGGCTAGAGAAAACAAAAACAAACTAGAAAAACATGAGTTATGCGGAACTGGAACAACATCTACACTTTTAGAATCACGAGTGGGTTTGAAAATGGAGAAGATGAAATCAGGACCCTACGGTGGAGATTTGCAAATAGGAGCAAAAATATCCGAAGGAGAAATAGATATGATAATATTTTTTCACGATCCCCTTACAGCCCAACCTCATGATCCTGATATAAAAGCTCTTTTAAGAGTGGCGACACTTTATGATATACCCATTGCTTTAAATAGAGGAACTGCCGAATTTTTAATGACTTCTAAATACTTAAATGAAGAATTTGAAAGAAAAAATATAGATATGAAGGAATTAGCTAAGAAAAGAAGAGAAGAATTTAAAGATTTGAAATAAAAATTGAAATATTTAACTCAAGTTGTGAATGCTTGAGTTTTTTTTGAAAAAATGAGTATAATAAAATTATAAAATAAAAAAGTAAAGGGGGTAATATTAATTTTATGTTAAAAAGGTTTAGTTATATATTTATGATATTCTTATTGCTCTTTACTATAGGATGTACGGTAAGTTTACCAAATGATGTCATAGTAGAAGAAAATGAAATTACTTCTTCGGAATTTGATGTTGTTGAAGGAGAAAATTATTATGATGTAGAGGAAGTGGCGGAATATATCCATGTTTATAAAGAATTGCCACCAAATTACATTACTAAATCAGAAGCAAATAAAATAGGATGGTCAGTAAAAGATAACGACGGATTAGTAATCGGTGGGGATAAATTTGGAAATAGAGAAGGGATTTTACCTGACAAGGAAGGAAGACAGTATTATGAAGCTGATATTTCAGCTGGATACACTACACATCGAGGACCCCTTAGATTGGTTTATTCTAATGATGGCTTGATTTATTATACGGAAGACCATTACGAAAATTATCTACAATTGTATTAATGGAGGTAAAGATGAAGACTTACATTCTAGATGGGTATCAGTTTAAGACAAGAAATGATTCCTTCGAATACTTGAATTCCGTTTTCCAATTCCCGGATTATTTTGGAAAAAATCTAGATTCCCTTTGGGATGTTCTCAGTGATTTGGAAGATGTGAGAATTGAAATAATAGACGCTAGACAAATTCCCAAATACTTACAAGGGTATGGGCTTAAGATTTTGGATATTTTTGGAGATATAAATGGATATAGAGGGATAGAAGTAGAAATGTTTTGGTAATATTAAGGAGTGGAAAATATGGAAATGAAAAAGTATGAAGAGAATATGATAAAATGGCGTAGACATTTACATGAAAATCCAGAATTGCCCTTTCATGAGTATGAGACATCGAAATATATTGAAGAAGAACTTAGAAAAGTAGGAATCGAAGAATTCTTTAAACCAACAGAAACTTCGTTAGTAGCTAGAATTAAAGGCGGAAAACCTGGTCTTACTGTAGGACTTAGAGCGGATATAGATGCTTTAGCTGTATGTGAAGATAGGGATGATTTGGATTTTGCATCTAAGGCAGATGGAGTGATGCATGCATGCGGTCATGACGCTCATGCTGCAATGCTTATGGCAGCTGGTCAATATATATACGAACACAAGGAGGATTTAGAAGGTGAAGTAGTTTTGGTATTCCAACACGCAGAAGAACTTCCTCCTGGTGGTGCAATAGAAATTATCGAATCAGGTGCACTAGACGATCTCGACTTTATCTTTGGCCAACATGTGTCTAGTTTGATACCTGTTGGTTCAGTTGCTCTAAATTACGGCAGAGGATCTGCTAATTCTGACAGATATCATATAATAATAAAAGGTAAAGGTGCTCACGCCTCTACTCCTCATTTTAGTGTAGACCCAATTATTATTGGAGCAGCTATAGTTCAATTACTACAAAATATTATTTCAAGGAAAATGGATCCTACAAGGGGAAGAGTAATATCTAATACTTCTTTTCATGCAGGAACTGAATCATATAATGTAATTCCTTCAACAGCTGAGCTAGAAGGTTCAGTTAGAACTTTTTATGATGAAGATAAGGAGCTAATAAAACGAGAAATAGAAAATGTAGTTAAATCCGTATGTGATTTATATGGTGCAGAGTATGAATATGAGTATGAATTTGGCTATGTATCAATTATTAACGATGAAAAAGCTACGGGAATTATAGAAAAAATTGTAACTGAAATGGAAGGAGTAAATATAGCTCCATCTCCAGTGGGAATGGGAGGAGAAGACTTCTCTTATTATTCTAGAAAAGTTCCTGCAACATTTGTATGGACAGGTACCTCATCAAAAGGATTTGACCACCCCCATCACAATCCTAAATTTGGAATAGACGAAGAAGGTATGATTACTGGATTAAGATTAAATATTGAAGTCGCAATGAATTACAATAAGTATTTTAACTTGTAATAGTTAGAATAAAAT
>JAAYEN010000010.1 GCA_012728775.1 Tissierellia bacterium | reverse complement strand
ATGACCCAATCTGATGGCACAATAGCTCAAGCGGTTGGAGGTCATCAAGATACTGCAGTTGCTGCAAATATGAGTATAATATTGGCTCCTTTAATTAGAGCTAGAAACCCTATTATCATTGACCAAGTTACAACTGTTTGTACTCCAGGACAAGGTGTTGATGTTATATGTACAGATTACGGTATTGCAGTTAATCCCCTTAGACAAGATCTAATAAAAAGATTTGACGAAGCAGGCTTAGAAACTAAAACCATTGAAGAATTAAAAAACATTGCTGAATCTATAGTTGGAAAAGCTGAAAAAATCAAATTTTCAGACCAGCCAGTTGCTTATGTGCAATATAGAGACGGCTCCATCATAGACGTAATATATAAAGAAGCAACAGAATAAGATTTTCCTAACAAAAATAATTCTCCTAGTCAAAATAAGTCTAGGAGAATTATTTAATTTTTAATATAATCTTTTATCTAAATTATCCAATTGACACTAAGCCTTTCAACTCTTTAATTTCTTCGATTTCTTCGTACGTACGCGTAGGTCGATTAAACTTGAAGAACCATTTTCGTACTACGTTGGGATATAATCCTCCTTCTAATTCTTCGATCATGGCATACTCGTAGATAGTTTCGTTCATGTCACAGGCGTTTCTAAGTACACTATTTCTCGCCATTTCTTCTTCAGGATACCATCCAATTGTTCTTACATATCCCGTTTCAGGAAAAAAGTTTTCTCTTTTTTCAAATTTTTCAAAGGTTGTGACCGTATATATTTTATCCATTTTTTCTCCACCTTTTCTTAGAATTATAATATTGTAATTTCTTCAATAAATATAATAGCATATAGAAAATAATTTATATGACAGGTTTGTGTCATAACTTTCGTATATAATTAATGAAAGGAGTCGAAAATGGATGAGAAAAAATTAATTGAACTTATAGATAATAAAGATGAAGATGGGTTGGTTTATTTTATAGAAAATTACGCTGGGCTTATGAAGAGTGTAATCGTAAGAATTTTATACAAATTCCCCTATCTCCACGAAGAAGTTTTAAACGACAGCATCTTGTCCGTTTGG
This sequence comes from Tissierellia bacterium, assembly GCA_012728775.1. The sequence goes on along the minus strand of JAAYEN010000010.1, from coordinate 1,885 downwards.
GACAATGTGAAATATTATGACAATACAAAATCCTCTTTTAAAAATTGGTGTGCGTCTATTTCTAGGTACAGAGCCATTGATGCTTTGCGAAAGGAAGTAAGGCATAATTCTTTGTCCCTAGAGGATGTGGATTTAGCTTCCAATACAGATGAATCCGATAAAATTTTTGTGGAAGAAGTTTTGAGTTATCTATCCGATGAAGATAGAGAATTATTTATAGCACTCTTCGTCGAGGGCATGACTTATGACGAGCTTTCCAAAGAGTGGAATGTCAGCAAAAATGCCCTCTATAGCAGAGTGAAAAGAGGTAGGCAAAAGTTAAACAAAGAATTTCAAGGGAGGTAAATCGTGAACAACAATGAAATTTATAAATATCTAAACGAAATAGAGACAGACTACGAAGAAACAGAACTTTCTGAATTTGAAATAAAAAAACTAAAAAAATTCGCAAAGGCAAATTCAAAAAAGAATGATGTGGAGACCTTTGGCGACATTAAGAAATTTGCAAAAGAAAATCCAAAAAAGAAATGGAAACTAGGTAGAAAATTTGCTGGAATAGCTGCTGCGATTGTTTTGGTTTTTGGAGGAATTTTAGGGACTAACGAAAATGTCAGAGCTGAAGTCATTAGCTATGTGGAAAAATTCTTCACAGATACTAATGTGCCACTCTATGAGGCGAAAGGCGTTCCAGAAGAAGTCCAAAAATATACTGTGAATCTTCACGAAACTGTACAGCTACAATACATCTCCTTTGTGGTTGAAGATGTAATGATAGATGGCAATGATGGATATTTGAATTTAATTTATCCAGAGGAGTATCTAGAAACGGCTATAGAAAATATTTATATAATCAGTGGAATTTATGTCAATGGAGAACGTAAATCTGTTTCCAGTTCTGGAAGCAAGCCTGTAAAGATAGGAGATGGACTTATCTCTGATATGCGAGATTTCACTTTGAGAGAGCCTTTTCCAGAAGATGAAAACTTGGATTTGGTTATTGAATTTGAAAACTTTGATAATCCCAATGATAAAGCTGCCATAGAAGTAAGTCTGTCCATGGAAGAATTGATGAAGGATTCCAAAATCTATTTAGTGGATTACGAAATACCCGAAGCCGGTAACCACAAGATAAAAATGATGAAAATAAATCTAATAAATCCTAGAATAGAAATGTCCGAGCCTGATCCAGTAAGAAATTACAGAGATAATTATAAAGAATACACAGAAATAATAGGAACCAATGACGAGGGAAAGATTATAGCTTTTACTATGAATTCAGGAAGAGCAGTTAGAGATTCTTTAGGTGTAAAAACTTACGAAACCGTTTATAAATTCGTGCCTAAAGATGATGTAGAAAACTTTGGAAAAATCAGCGATTATTCCATAGAAGAGTTAAACAATTTAAATGATACATTTGAATTCCAAATATACAGAAGCATTTTCGACAAAGAGCCGATAACAGGAAAATGGATTTTACAGGAAGTAGAGATTTTAGGAGAACCATTTGTGGTAGAACTTGGAGATAAATAATAATTAGTAGAGAGCCTACGGCTATGGGTAACAGATTTTATTCTGTCCGATAAAGCCGTAGGCTTAACTTTTCACTCTCAACTTTTCACTTTTAACTATTTATATTGTCAGCTTATACAAATCATTTAAATCTCTTTCAGAAATATTTTTACTTTTCTCGTCCATAAATATTTCTCCTTCTTTGAGCATAATCACTCTATCTGTATATTCCACAGCATCTTTCATATTGTGGGTTATCATAATCGTAGTGATGTTTTTGTTGTTAATTAAATCTTTAGTCTTTTTCATCACTACATTGGAAGTTTTAGGATCTAATGATGCAGTGTGTTCGTCTAGTAGTAATAGCTTAGGTGAT
>JAAYEN010000026.1 GCA_012728775.1 Tissierellia bacterium | reverse complement strand
ATATTGAACTTCTGAGCCACTAGCCATTAGAATAATATCCAACTCGTCATTTTCTTTAGAAAGTATATATCCACCTTTTTCTACACCTTCCCCAGTTCCTTCTAAAAGTGGTAATGTTTGTCTGGTTAATGCTAAAGCTGTAGGAGTTTTTTTAGATTCAACTGCTATTTTCCAAGCATATGCAGTTTCTACTGCATCTGCAGGTCTAAAGAAATTTATGTTTGGAAGGGCTCTAATCATAGAGTGTTGTTCTATTGGTTGATGAGTTGGTCCGTCTTCCCCTACACCTATACTATCGTGAGTCAATACATAAATTAAAGGAACTCCCATCAACGCACTAAGTCTCATAGCACCTTTTAAATAATCTGAAAAGATTAAAAATGTTGCAACATAAGGTATGACACCTCCATGAAGAGCCATCCCATTTCCTATGGCAGCCATAGCATGCTCTCTAACTCCAAAATGCATATTTCTTCCAAGTCTATTTTCCTTGGAGTAAAAATCTATTCCTTCTAAGGTAGTTTTGTTTGATCCTGCCAAATCCGCAGAACCACCCATCAGATAATCTACTTTTTTAGAAATTCTATTTAATACATCTCCTGATGCCGCTCTAGATGCCACATCTTTTTCAAATTTAAAGAAGTCTTCATTAAACAAATCTTCTGGCAATTCTCTGTTTAAAGCACGTTTCAAATTACTGTATTCTTTTGGATATTTTTCTGAATATTCTTTTTCCAATTCTTTCCAGTTGTCATAAGCTTTAGATTTCTCAGAAAGTTGCATTTTAGTAATTTCATAAGCTTCTTCTGGCACTACAAATTCATCGTAATTCCAGTTTAAAAACTCTCTCATCTCTAGTATATTTTCATCTCCAAGTGGCTCCCCATGAGCTGAGGATTTTCCAACTTTTTTTGGAACTCCATATCCAATTTGAGTTGTAATTTTTATTAGAGTTGGCTTATTTTTTTCTGCTTTAGCTTCTTCAATTGCTTTAGAAATTGCATCTAAATCATTTCCATTTTTTACTTCAATTACCTGAAAATTACATGCTTCAAATCTCTTATTAATATCTTCAGTAAAAGAGATATCTGTTCCACCGTCAATTGTTATACTATTGGAGTCATAAAGAATAATAAGTTTGTCTAATCCAAGTGTTCCAGCTAGACTTAGGGCCTCGTAACCAATTCCCTCCATCAAATCTCCATCTCCGCAAATTGCATAAGTATAATGGTCAATAAGCTTGATGTCGTCTTTATTATATCTAGCAGCTAAATTTGTCTCCGCAATTGCCATACCAACTGCCATGGAAATTCCTTGTCCCAGTGGCCCAGTAGTAGCTTCTACTCCGTCAGTGTGTCCATATTCTGGATGTCCAGGAGTTTTACTTCCGATTTGTCTAAAATTTTTTAAATCTTCAATTGTCAAATCAAATCCATACATGTGAAGTAAACTATATAACAAAGCTGAGCCGTGTCCTCCAGATAGAATAAATCTGTCTCTATTGATCCAATCTCTATCTTTTGGATTAATATTAAGGTATTTGCCCCAAAGACTATAAGCCATTGGTGCTGCTCCAAGTGGTAATCCTGGATGTCCTGAATTAGCTTTTTGTACTGCATAAGCCGATAAGAATCTCAAACTGTCTACTACTAATTGATCATTGTGCATTTTTTATATCCCCTTCCATAACTGAGTTTTTGTCGATTATTACATTTAAAATAAATCTAGGTAATGCCATCTGCCTTTTTATTCTACTAGGTTCTTGGATTAATCTATAGAGCCACTCCAGATTTAGATTTATAAAAATATCTGGAGCTCTTTTACTCTCTCCTGATAATATATCAATAACGCCACCATTTCCAATTATTATCTTTCCCTTTAAGATTTCTTTATTTCGTTTTATAAATTCTTCTTGTTTAGGAAATCCCAAACCAACAAAAATAATATCAGGGTTAGATTGATTAATAATATTTACTATTTCTTCTTCGTCTTCTAAGGAAAAATATCCATCCCTATTTCCAACTACTGTAACACCTGGAAATTTTTCCTCCACATTATAAGCCGCCTTTTCGCTTATGCCTGGTTTGCCTCCAAGTAAATATAAATTAATTGGTCTTTCTTCTCCAATACTTAAGAGTTCCATAGATATATCAAATCCCGTAACTCGCTCTTTTAAAGGCATTTTTTTTATTTTAGATGCATATATTAAGCCTATCCCATCTGGAACCACCAAATCAAAACTATTTACCAAATTTGCAAGTTCTGGTTTATCTTTTGCTATCATAGCTATTTCTGTATTTGGAGTTGCAATAGTGAAAAGTCCATATTCATCTAACTTTTTTTCCAGAAGTATCACAACATCATCTAGCGTCGTATTTTCTATATTTATACCAAAAATCTTAACTCTATCCATGAATTCTTAGCCT
>JAAYEN010000112.1 GCA_012728775.1 Tissierellia bacterium | reverse complement strand
TTGGCCATGGGCATAAAATCTTCTATAAAGATATTTTCTATCTGTGTACTTCCAAAGTCTATATCACTTTTTTCAATAACAAAGTTCAAATTTAAATTCCTCTTTCTGTAATTCCATCCTGTAAATATAATTGTACAATTTATTTTTTTCCATGACGAATTGGTCTTGGAATTCTTTATACTCTGGAGAATTCTCATCTAAAGTTTTATTGGGATAAAGATCCAGATAGGATTTTTTTACCTTAAAGCCCATCTTTTCGTAAAGTCTCCTAGCACGTGGATTATATCCCGCTACTTCTAATTCCATTTTTTTCATTTTTTTTACATTAAAATAAAAATCTAAGAATTTACAAAGGACTGCAGTTCCATATCCCATGCCTACTAAGTCGGGATTTAAAACCAATCCCAAGGTAGAATTTTTAGTTAAGAAATTAATTTTTTTCATTCCTAAAAATCCAATTACTTCGTTTATGTAAATAATGGCGTAGTATTGATTTAGTGGAGATAAAGTTTTTTGGAGAAGAAAGTTTTTTCGTTCCTCGTCTGATCTAAAGATAAAATTATAGTCTCTAAAAAGAGGACTTTTGTGAATCCCCCAATGTTTCATATCTCTAATATGATCTAGTGTAAGTCTTTCAAAAATAATATAATCTCCATTAATCATACTATCGTCCTCTGTTTACAAATTTTGTAAATTGAGGTAGGAAAGTAAGTTCCACAACTCCCGTAGGTCCATTTCTGTGTTTAGCAATAATAACTTCTCCTACATTTCTCTTTTCGGTATCTTCGTTATAATATTCATCTCTGTATAAAAATAATACAACGTCAGCGTCTTGCTCGATGGCTCCTGATTCTCTCAAGTCAGATAATATCGGTCTTTTGTCTCCACGAAGCTCTGTTGCTCTAGATAACTGTGAAAGGGCGACTACTGGAACTTCTAGTTCCTTAGCAATGGCTTTTAAATTTCTAGAAATGGCAGAAATTTCTTGGGTTCTGTTTTCTGTTCTTCCACCTAATTCCATAAGCTGAAGATAGTCTATTACAATTAAATCCAGTCCGTGTTGTGCCTTTAGTCTTCTAGCTTTGGCTTTCAATTCTAAGGGTGAGATACCCGCTGTGTCATCTATGTGTATATTTAGTTTATCTAAAACTGTAAGTCCTTCTAAAACTTTAGTCCATTCATCTGATTCCATTTTAGCTGAAATTACTTTTTGTAAATCCACATGAGAAATAGAGGACATCATCCTTTGAGTAAGCTGGTTTTGGCTCATCTCTAGGGAAAATATAGCCACGTGGGCGTTGGCTCTCATGGCAGCATTAACTGCTAAATTAACCATAAGAGCAGTTTTACCCATGGATGGCCTAGCCGCTAATAAGACAAGGTCGGATTTTTGCAATCCTGCTAGCTTACTATCTAAGTCTAAAAATCCTGTAGTAAGTCCCGTTAGTGCTGAAGGGTTGTTAGCTCTTTCTTCCATCATGGCGAAGGACTCTACTAATACATCACCTATGGGCGTAAGTCCTTTGGAATGTGCGCCTTGGGTAATGTCAAAAATTCCTTTTTCTGTAAATTCCATAACAGTAGCTACTTCTTCTGAATCTTCATAGGCTAAATCCACTGATGCTGAACTAACTTCAATAATTTGTCTTAAAATGGATTTGTCTTTTACTATATCCAAATAGTATTCCAAATTTAAAGTAGTCAATACTTCAGTAGTCAAGGTAGCTACATAAGTCATACCCCCCACATCTTCCAAATATCCTAGCCTTCTTAATTCTTCCATGGCTGTAATTAAGTCGATGGGTGCGTTTTTGTTATAGAGATTTAAAAGAGCAGTATAGATTTTTACATGGGCAGGATTATAAAAGTCAGTCGCTTTTATCTTCTCCACTGCTTCATTCATTTTGTCCGAAGACAGAAGGAGAATCCCTAGAACGCTACGTTCTGCCTCTGAGTTATGAGGAGGGATTCTTCCAACGAATTGGTCTGCCAAATTTTACACCTACTTTGCTTCTACGTTTACTTTAAGATTAGCTGTTATTTCTGGATAAACTCTTATGGTTACTTCTTTTACTCCTGCTGTCTTTATATTTTCATCTAATTCAATTTTATTTTTTGCAATATTTATATCTGCTTGTTCCTTTAGTGCTTTAGATATTTCGTTGTTAGTGATGGAGCCGAATAATCTTCCCCCTTGTCCACCTTTTGCTTCAATATTAATAGTAAGGCTTTCAATTTGTTCTTTTAATTTATTCGCTTCTTCTATAGCGATTGCTTCTTCTTCTTTTCTCTTTTGTTGCTCTATTTCCCAGTTAGCTTGGTTTTCTGGTGTAGCTTCAATCGCCACTTTTCTAGGAATTAAAAAGTTCCTAGCATAGCCGTCTTTCGCCTCTACCATTTCTCCTGCTTTACCTAATTGATCATGATCCTTCAATAATATTATCTTCATCTGTATTCTCCTTCTTTTCTATTTCTTCATAATATATATCTATAGCCTGAAGCAATTTATTATAAGCTTCTTCCATAGTGACGTTGTAAACTTGGGTCGCTGCGGAAACTAAATGTCCCCCTCCGCCCAATTTTTCTAATATCAGCTGCACAGAAATTTCTCCCGTGCTTCTTCCTGATATGTGTATATAATCTTCCTTATGCACAAGCACAAAGGATGCGTTAACACCTACTATATTTAACAATGAATCCGCCGCTTGAGCAGCTATTAAAACATTGGAATTTCCTTCTTCATCTAGTTTAGCTATTGCTATTTCATCTCTCACTATATCCGCATCGTGAACTACTTTCGCCCTGGATCTTACAGTGTCTAAATCTTCATGGAAAAATTTATTCACCTTGATAGGATTAGCACCGTTACGTCTAAGTATAGATGCAGCTTCAAAGGTTCTCACTCCAGTTTGGAAAGTGAAATTTTTAGTATCCACTACAATACCTGCCATCATGGCTTCCGCTTCAAAGGTGGTGATATTCATATCAGGATCCATATATTCCAATATTTCCGTTACCAATTCGCTAGTGGAAGATGCGTAGGATTCGATATACGAAAGCACTGCGTTTTCTATACCGTCATTTCCCCGTCTGTGGTGGTCTATAACTACCACTTTGTCCACCATATTGAAAAGTCTTGGTTCTTCTGCCATATAAATTTTGTGATTGTCCAGCATTATTATCAAAGACTTACTCTTTTGTGCCATATCAATGGCTTGATCGGAATCTATAATAAATTCATTAATTTCTAGAGCTTCCCTTTTCATAGCGTCCATAATTATTTTAATACTTGGGTTAACTTCATTTAAGACAATAAAGCCTTCTTTTTCCATTCGCCTTACTGCCCCTAACATTCCAATGGCCGAGCCGATACTATCCATGTCAGCGTTTTTATGACCCATAATAAATATTTCTGAAGCCTCTTCCACTAAATTAGCCAAAGAGTTTCCAATTACTCTAGCCCTTACACGATTTCTTTTTTCCCTAGCTTGGGTTCTTCCACCGAAAAATTCATGGCCCTCTTTAGTTCTAACAACTACTTGGTCTCCACCACGCCCTAAAGCCAAATCTACAGCCGCTCTGGACTCTTCATAAGATTCAGGAATACTATCTAAGGTTTCTGAAATTCCAATACTCAAAGTTATAGTGGAGTCATTTTGTTTTCCAATTTCCCTAACGATATCCAAAATGGAAAATCGCTCATTAATCATAGTTCTCAAACTTACTTGATTAAAAACTGCTATATATTTGTCGTCGTCATAACGTCTAACTATGGCATCTTTGGAAGTGAAATACTCCATAATCTTGTTTTCAACTTCTGCGATAATTACGCTTTTTAAATATCCTTTTTTTCCAAGACCTATTTCATCGTAATTATCGATGTATATGTGTCCAAATCCTATTTTTCTATCAGTATATTTTTCTCTCAACTGATCGTATTTTGAATTATCTACAAAATAAAAAATATGAATGACTTCTCCATCCGTCTTTTCTACCCTATTATGAAACAAATTGTAATTAGCATCAAAAACGTGTATTTCTGATTGTCTAATCTCATTTACTTTCAATTTTTCAAATACAAACCCATCTATGATTTCATCTATATGCTCGCCCACGGCATCTTGTTCACCTAAAAGTTTTAAAAGTGGTGGATTATACCAATTAATATTTCCCAAGTCATCTGTTAATACCAAAGGAAAGGGCATATTAAAAACTGAATCTTGGGCAGCGGAGTCGAAGTTTTCACATAATTTTTCAATTTGTGCAGTTTCTCTAAGTTGTAGTTCTTCTCTTTTATTGGCAATATCAAATAAAATTACTCCTGCCAAAATTAAGCTCACAAAACCAGCCACCTCATTTAAAATGAAGAGCATGACGATGATAATTATTAAAATGGAAAGTACAAATTTATACTCTTTTAAATGTCTAAATTTTTCCAAATTCTCACTCTCTCTTTATTCTAATCTTTCTAAAATTCACTAGAGTATCTAAAACACCTAAGATTAACGCCACTGCTCCAGCAGGTATAAAAAAGACCATTGCTAAAATAATAAATGTTTTAATAAAATTAAGCATTTTAACTCGTCCTAAAAGATTAGATACCAAGGCAAGTCCATTTACATAAAATAACAATCCAAATACCATTATGGAATTTAAATATATCACTTCGTAAATTTCCATCCCTGAATTTTGTAAAATTAATACTACTCCTATTATTATACCAAAAACTAGTATGGAAATTCTAGGCAGTTGTAGATTTGAAAAAATTGGAGGTTGATTTATCAATATTCCCTGGCGAAGGAGCCTCCGTCCTACCATAACGTAATTTAAGTATACGATAATTAAAATAAATATAAAAAACAATCCAGGAATTAATTTTATACTCATTTCATTAATAAATCTTAAATTTTCTTCCAATCTACTAGCTTCCAGACCCGTAAGATCTTCATCTATTTCATCTATTTGAGTTTGAATTAGTTCCTCTGAAATTTCTTCTATATTCACACTCCCAAGGGGAGTAAGACCTAGTTGCAAGGATACGGAACTCAAAGTTAAAGCCACTACCATAAGTATCAACGTAGGCATATAACCTTTTTTTGACGTAACCATATAGTGAAAAGCCAGTATCATAGGAGCAAAAACAAAAAACAAAGACAATCCCGCTAACAAATTAAATATCAAACCGACAATTACACTAACCCCCAGCATAACACCCATGGTGGGTAAAATGCCGTTTTTTACAGAGGATTCCATAAATAGCATTGGGAAAAATATATAAAAAATTCCAAAAAAAGTATATCCTAGAAAACCTACAACTACTCCCATTAGTAATAGCTTTCCAAGTTCTTTATAATTTTCTTGATCTTTAAACTCCAAAACATACCTCCCGTCACGAGAATCAAATAAACATTTTATTAGATTCGCTAACCTTTATCTTATCATAAAATGATTAGATAATAAATGACTGAATTAGAATAGGAATTTATAAAAAATAGCCTAGGGTCCAAGTCAAACAAATCCAATTGTCTAACTTAACCCTAGGCTAAATTATTTAATATTTACTATTATTATATTTTATAATTTTTTAGCAAGTTCTTCTGCAATTTGTACAGCATTTGTCGCTGCACCTTTTCTTATATTATCTGCTACAGAGAAGAAGTTAATTCCATTTTCTACGCTGAAATCTCTTCTGATTCTTCCTACAAAAACTTCATCTTTTCCTTCAGCATTTAGTGGCATTGGATAAACTTTATTTTCCACATCATCTTCTACTACTATTCCTGGATAATTTTTTAAAGCTTCATACACTTCTTCCATCTCAAACGCTCTTTCAAATTCCACATTTATTGAAACCGAATGAGCGTATTTTACTGGAACCCTTACAGTAGTTGCAGTTACTTTAATATCATAATTATCTAGAATTTTGTGAGTTTCGTTAATCATCTTCATTTCTTCTTTTGTATATCCATTATCTAGAAAATCGTCAATATGTGGCAAAAGATTGTATTGGATTTGGTATGGATAAAATTCCACATTTCCCTCTTCCAAATCTTTTAGTCCACCCATTCCTGAACCAGAAACACTTTGGTAAGAAGAATAAATTACTCTTTTTATTCCAAAAGCATCTTGAAGTGGTTTCAAAGGAAGCACGGATTGGATAGTAGAGCAATTTGGATTAGCTACAATTCCATTTCCTTCTAAAACTTTGTCCCCGTTAATTTCTGGAACTACTAGAGGAACGTCTTCGTCCATTCTAAATGCACTACTGTTATCTACTACTTTTATTCCCTTTTGTGCTGCTAGAGGAGCGTACTTCGTACTAGTAGCACCACCTGCTGCAAACATAGCTATATCTATGTCCTTGTCGAAAGCAGCTTCTGTCAATTCTTCCACTACATAAGTATTACCAGCAAATTCGACTTCTTGTCCTGCTGATTTCTTGGATGAAAATAAATATAAATTTTCAATTGGGAAATTTCTTTCTTCTAATACATTCAAGATAGTTCCGCCAACCAGCCCAGTTGCACCCATTACTGCTACATTGTACTTTTTCATTAAAATCCTCCCTTTTTTGTAATAAACTGAAATTTCTTACAAATCTTTTAGTAATGATACAATTATAAAGATAAAATGTCAATGAAATATAGTTTACAATTAAAAATTGAGAGTTAAGAGTTGGACTTTTGAAGTCAAAAACTCTTAACTTATCACTTTAAACTTCCAACTGAAATCACGCCCATTTATCGTCTTTTACTGGTATTCTAATTCCTGACAGTATTCCTGGATAATCCCAGACAAAATATTGGTTTCCTTTTCTTCTAAGAACTAAAAGTCTTTTACTGTCTGCACCAGAGCTTTGGAGCAAAACTCTTTCGTATCCTTCTACGTAATTTACTTGGTCTTCAAAAACTTCTACTTCATAAGGTACGGGCGGTTCATAATTGTTTTGTGGATTAGTGCCTAAAAAGTAGGAATTGGGCAAATAAGGCTTGTCCCTTAAGCAATCTCTTAAAAACTGTAATCCATAAGGATTTAGTTTCTCTGGACCTTTAAGATGATTAATCATTTCTATCCCTAGATCTTTGTCTTTTACATATGTAGCAATGGCGATTACAAATAATGCTGCTGTTTCCTTCGGGTTCTCCAAATTAGATAAGGAAATAAATTCTTCCATATTATCTGGCAATTTTTCAAATTTTATTCTTTCACTAGCCATGATTCTAACCCCCTTTTCCTTTATTATACAAAGAATATTTATACTTTTCAAAAATATTAATTCTCAAATGGTGGTTGTGATTATTAAAGCTACAACTGGTTATATTATAGTTATTAGGAGTGATATAATGGAAAAATTAAGACATTCTGATAATACAATTATTCAAATTATT
>JAAYEN010000284.1 GCA_012728775.1 Tissierellia bacterium | reverse complement strand
ATTACAATATTTTTACTATTTCTTCATATTCTCTGTTTGATTTTTCTATCAAATCCTTTGAGCCAAGAACTCCATAAAATTTATTATCTAAACTTTCTTTAAATAATTTAGCGTAATTTTTAATATCTTCTGGTGTGGTTTCTATTGCTTCTTTTTTCAATTTTTCCAAATCCTTTGCACCCATATCAGTTAGGTATCTTGATATTGCCAAAGATGCATATTGGGATGGGGTAATTGGCGGGTCGAATTGATTCATGGTTGAAATAATATAATTTGTAAGTTCTTCTTGAGTCAGTTCCAAATCTTCCAAGTATTTGTAAATCTCGTCATAGACTTTAAAAGTATTGTCTAAATTAGGGTCTCTGTAACTATATGTCACTACATTCCCCTTATTATTGATAGAAATTCCTGCGCCGTAAGCTCCGCCTTTGGCTCTAATTTGAGTGTGGAGATAATCGCCATCGATTACTCTAGCCAATACTCTCATTTTACCGCTGAATTTTTCTCCATAATCCAGATAATTAAATCCATCACTTACATATACTACGTTAGAAGAGCTTGTAAGGGCGATACTGGATATATTTTTCCTTTCAAAGACTAAGTTATTTTCGAAAGTTTCAAGGTTTTCTTTAAATTCCAATGCCCAATCTAGAGTTTTTTCATGCCACATTTTATCTCCAGCTACGCTGATTAAAAACTTTTTGTTAAAAATTTTCTTGTAGACATCTTGGATAGTTTTTAAAACTTCGTCAGGATTTTCATCTAATCTTTCTATAATATCCCTAATGAAAAATAAATATTTTCTTCCTCCCATAACATTGCTTAAATCTATGGCGTCATTCATCATGGAATTTACTTCAGAGGAAATTAAAGAGTGTCCGCTTTGTTCTATATTACTTTCCAAATCCGCCTTGGTCATAATTAAAACGTCTTTTATTCTATTTACATCTTCAAATTTGGAATTTAATAATATTTCTTCCATAAGTTCTAAAAACTTTTCAATTTTTTCTGGATTAGCTCTACCGTTTATTCCCATAACTGCTGAATACTCTTGAGAATCCTTGTCCTCAAAAGTAGAAGTGGCAAAATTGATTCCACCTGTATGGATATCTATTTGATTGTTTAAATCTTTAAAACTGTAATTTTTCGTATCCACAGAAGTTAATAAATCCCTAACCAAACCTGCGTATGGAATTTCTTCTAAAGTTAATTTTTTCAAATCAAAAGCCAAAGCAGAGTAGTAGATTTCATTGGTGAATTCGTCAGTGAAAAAGGATTTTATGCCATCTTTTTCGAATTCAGAAACATTTAACCTTCTAACTCCTGGGGAAATGTCTTCTATTTGTAGTTTAGGAATGGTATCTCTATCTTCCTTGGAATCCTTTTGCAATTGGTACTGAAATAAATTCTGAGTATCTTTTACTATATTGGAAATTTCTTCTTTGGAAAGACTTTCTTTATATTTAGCTAATTCTTCTTCAAGTTTTTCGTCCTTTTCTTGGAATAGACCTGGTTTTGGATTTACTACTAAATGAATTTTTTGGGGATTATTTAAAATCTTTTCTTCAATATACCTCTCTATAAATCCATCATCTATTTTACTTTTTATTCTCTCAAGGGTTTCTTTGAATTTCAAAGAATCCAAGGGACTATTTCCATATAGCCATCCTCTCAAAGCTGTAATGCCTAGTATTACGCCTCTATGGACTCCCAATTCTTTAAGATTAAATTCATAACTATTTAAAGTGGCATCTATAAGATCCTTGTCGATACCATTTTCCACAGCCTCACGCAATTTTCTATCTATTAAATTAGTAAATTCATCTAGCTTACTTCCGTCGGTTCCCTTGGCTATTATATATAAATCCAAAGGCAGGGAAGAAGAAGTCATGGAATAATAATCTTCTCCCAGCTTAGATTCTAAAAGGGTATCAGATAAAATCGAAGAGTCCGAGTCGATTAAAATATCCGTCAAGATTGCACGCATGAAATTATCATCAGGATTAGTTGAAAGACCTAAGTCCACTCCATAGGCAAAATAACTTTTATTTTCAATATCATCATCTTTTCCTACAGAATAAAAATCTTCTAGTTTTTTTACACTTGTAAAACTTTCGTTAATAACAATATTGGAATTCGGGTCTTGGTACTCAAAATCAGATAAATATTCCTCGTTTATATATTCCAAAACTTTCTCCACGTCCATTTTTCCATTTAAGAAGATATAGCTATTGGAAGGGTGATAATATCTTTTATGAAAACCTATAAAATCTTCGTAAGAAAGTCTTACTATTTCATGGGGATCTCCTCCAGAATCATGGTCGTAGGTGGAGTTAGGGTGTAGATGATGAGCCAGAAGTTCGTGAACTTGGCCATCTGCATCAGAATAAGCCCCTCTCATCTCGTTGTAAACTACGCCATTGTATTTCAATTCTCCATCAGGATTTTCTAGTTCCAAATGCCATCCTTCTTGTTCGAAAATTTCCTTAACATCTTGAATCCTAGGATAAAATACCGCATCCAAATACACATCCATTAGATTGTAAAAATCCTTTTCATTTCTAGTGGCGATTGGATATATAGTCTTATCAGGATATGTCATGGCATTTAAAAATGTCTGCATGGAAGAGTTTACCATGTCCATAAAGGGTTCCTTAGTTCTATATTTTCTAGAACCTGACAAAACACAATGCTCTACAATATGAGCAACTCCTGTAGAATCTACAGGAGGTGTTCTAAATCCTATTCCGAAAGTTTTTATTTCGTCTCCATTCTCGATATAAAGCACTTCCGCTTTAGTTTTTCTATGTCTTAGGTGATATACTGTGGAGTTTAATTCCTCCAAAAAATCTTGCCCTAACAATTCATAATTTCTATTTTCTAAATTCATCAGTTACATCGTCCTCATCTTAATATTATTTATTTGGGTTTGCATCCCTTATATGATCTGCTATGGTTTTAGGAGCTGTAGTATTTGTCAAATCTTCTTCCAGCCCGTTATCCATTTCAGATTTACTTATTACTTTTGTTTCAAAAAGATCCTCGTCGATTAAATTGCTATCAGTATATATTTCAGGTTCAGAATAGACAACCTCATCCTCGACAAAAGTCTCATCATATTCAATTCTATCATCTATATCTTCAGGAGCATCTATAATTACAGTGTCTCTCATCTCGTCTAAGTCTTCAGGAGTAGTCACTACCATATCCTCAGCTTCAATTGGAGTATCTATTACACTATGATAAGATTCGTCCTTGAAATCCTCACTAGTAACCAAAACTTCATCTTCATAAACTGGTTTCTTGCCTGTACTTCTAATAGGTTCCACACTAGATTTTTTATCAGCATGATAGCTAAGAGCACTAGTTATTAAATCAATAGCAGCGAATATCGTCACTATCAAGAATATTACCAAGCCCAAATTAGAAATCAAAGTCAAAGTAAAGTCATTAGCAGGAATTACATCAGACAACCATTCTCTAAAATTAGCAGAAACTGCCTCGTCCTTTACAAAAATTAAAAATGCAAGACTTACTACAGCCAGATTGGTTAATATAGTAGTAAATAAAACGCTAAAAGTATATCTTCTGTCCACTTCCTTGGTGGCGATATTAACTACATTTAAGAAATATGCAGCTACTATTGGAATAATAAGACTAATTCTCCAGCCGCCCCTTGTTATAATTCCCGTGTAATTTAAGCCTAAAATATCAGCAGAAAGACCAAAAATTACAAATAACAAAGTAGACAAAATTACTTGAAAAGAAATTTCAAAAATACCCACACGAGCTGAACTTTTTGGCTCCGACCTTAAAGATTTTGCAAATCTATTCCAATCGCCCACTCTACTGCCAGATACTGCAGAAAAAGCTACCGTATAAGAAATAAATATAACTAAAATTGCAGTAGCAAAATCAAATACAATACGAAGAAGCCCATCCAAGTTCATAGGAAAACTCTCTACAAAAAAATGAATAAAAGCATTAATGCCCAATAAAGATAAAATTGCAACTAAGTAAGACATGCCCTTGTCCCGATTATACCCAGCATAATGAGGTTGGGGAACTAAAGCCCGTCTACCTCTATGGGAATAACTGGCAGCCACATCAGCAGGATCGCCATATTCCTTTAATACAGCTAAAACTTCTTCCTTAGTTTCTGTATTGTCCTTTTTAGTTATTTCAATTCTATCGTAAATTTCAGGACCTAGTTTTTCATATATTTCTTTACGATCCCTTCTAGGCAAAGATTTCGTAACTTCAAATAGATAACCTTCTACAAGATCTCTTTTCATAATATCACCTCTTGTTTAAATTTACCCAATCTTTAATCTATAAATCAGCAGAAAAGAACCATCTATGATGAAAAGTAATAAAAAATTTTCGTCGCTGGAAACTCAAATGGGATTTATTTTGTAAGAATCAAATGCAATTTCAAACTGGAAAATTTTGTAAAAGACCAAGGATAACAAAAAAATTAGTTTATTCTAAAAATATTCTAAATTATATTTATAATACGACCCAATATTTAAATCAATTTCACTATACAAAACTTGCGAAATTTAAAATAAATACCTATCAAACGCAATATATTTATAACTCTATAAATTATGTGTATTTTTATGCAAATTATATTTATAAATTTAGTTGACAGTGATTATTATATAATTTATAATTACCTTATAAATAAATGCACATTTTATGTACAGCATAAAATCTATTCTAGTGGGAGGAAAAGATTGTGAAAAAAGATCATTTAATTTTACTTAGACGATTAATGGCTATAATCCTAATATTTAGTATACTTATGCCACTAAATCCATTTGTCTCATTTGCCCAGTCGAATGATCGGATTGAATATGAAAATGCATCAAATCAAATATTAAGAAAATATAAAGACACTTTAGAATTACAATCTAAAGGAGTTACAGAATCTAGTATAGATTGGACTTTAACTCACGTCAAAGGCGACGGAGAAATAAATCCATCAGAAACTGTAAAAGTATACATAACCCTATCCCAAGGGCAAATCCTAGCCCCCATAGACATATTAAAACTAGATGAAAATATTCTTACAATAAAAGCTATAGATAGAAACTATCCTGAAGAAGAGATTGTTATTTTTGATTTTCTAAATCAACCAGAAATAAATTCTCCAGAAACAGATTCTATTGAAGGCTTTAATTTTAATTCAGAATTAATTGACCAATCCCAAAACATATCCCACACATTCGACTACACAGAAATAGAAAAATATATAATCGAATTTTCCAATTTAAATACCACAAACACATTTAACTTTTCCACAATAATAGAAAATAGCGAAACATCAACCCACGAAGTATTCGCAGAACTAGAAAACGACCCGACAATATATGCGGCAGGAAGTGAAAATTTAGTTGTTGAAACGGAAGAATGTCTTTCATGCCAAGATACAGGAGATGCAATATTAGAACCAGAACCTATACCTATACCTGATGAATTAGTAGAAAAAAACATATCAGACTTAGGAACGACTGACTCATTAATAGAATATATAGATGGCAGACCTGTAATAGAAGAAGAAAATACTATTAATATAGAAGATAGTCTAGAGAGTGACTCTATAATGGCACCTATGGCAATAGGAACTCAAGAAGCTGCTAATGGTAGCGGAAATTTATATTCATCCGCTGGGTCTTATACTTGGAATGCTGTAGCTGCACCAGATGGAATGTCTGTTACTTGGACACTGACAGTTACTGAAACTGCAAGTGGTGCAACCTATAACAATTACATGGAGTTTAAAATTCCTAGTGAATTTAATCCTTTAACTGCAGCAGATATAACAACCTCTGTGTCTCCAACTGGAGTATCACGATCTGTACAAAGTTTAGACAATGGAGCAGGAAGATACTGGGGAGTTTACACATCGGGTAGTGCTGCTTCAACTAGTTACACATTAACTGTATCTTTTACAACCACCGTCACTAATGGACCTAACCATTCAATCCAAAACTTTACACTACCATATTTACCCGCTACACAAGTATATAGTAGTGGTAATTACAAAACATACGGTCCTACAAATAACAATACAGCAGGTCGTAGATTACCTGTATCAGGAGTAACTTGGTTAACTACTACTACACAACCAACAGTGAAAAATCCTGCATATGCACCGTATGTAGACTTTACAGTAAATAAAACTGGTGCAAATAATCAACCATTAGCTGGAGCGACATTTACACTAACAAATGGACCTGCAACTAATATACCTGCAGAGACAACAGGACCTGATGGTAAAGCAATATTCACTGATATATTAGCAGGAACTTATATATTGACAGAGACGATTGTACCAGCAGGATATAATGGAGTGGCACCGCAACAAGTAAACATTAGTGTCTCAAATACAAGCATTACTGTTGAAAATACTTTAATACCAACATCGACACCGGTAACTGTAAAAGCAACAGCCGATGGTACTACTACACCACTGGCGGGAGTACATTTTAAATTAATACAAGGAACTACAGAATACACCGCGGGACCTACAGATGCAACAGGCAATGTTACATTCCCAGATATCCCATATGGTGAATACACATTAACACAAAGCACGACACCTACAGGATATTACGCACCGGCAGACCAAACCGTAACAGTCAGTGCAACAGAAAATAGCTTTACAATGGAAAGTACTACAATACCTCCACAGGGAACTCTGGTCATTCAGATTCGTGATCACGAAGCTCAATCGACACCTATCGTGGGAGCTGTAGTGAAGGTTGTAAATGATGCCACCGGCACTGTATATGATAGAACTACAGATGCGAGCGGAAACATCAACATAGCAGATTTACCTGTAGGAAATTATACGATAACCCAAGAATCTGCGCCGACAGGATATACGAAATATCCTAACCCTATACAGGTAGAAATTAAAACTGGCGAAACACAAACCGTTTTATTTACAAATTTAAATTCGGATAATCCTTCGGGTCTAGGAAGAATCGTAATTAACAGCTACGAAATGCCGGTAGGTAATACAACACCTATCCCAGGAGCGGTTTACGAAGTTTCTAATGACTTAGGAGAAACTTGGACCGGAACTACAAATGCCAATGGATATTTAGTATTTACAGGACTCCCTGTAACAGGCAGAACCTATACCTTAAGACAGGTATCCGTACCTTATGAATACAGCGATCTACAGACACCGGTGGTAGAAGAAGGAATTACATTCCTACCACTAGAGTTTACAAATATATATGATGTATATAACAGTAAACGAGATAGCTTCTTACTAAGAGTACAAGTGAATGAAACAGGAGATATAAATATTCCTATAGCCGGAGCTCAAATACAGGTAACTCGACCGGCAGATGGAGCAGTATTTACTGGAACAACTAATGCAGAAGGATTTGTGGAATTCACATTATTAGGTGGAGACTATGAAATAAGACAGTTGACTACTGATAGTACCCATATTGTAAGTACGGAGGTAT
>JAAYEN010000309.1 GCA_012728775.1 Tissierellia bacterium | reverse complement strand
ATTAGAATTATTAGAGATCAAAATGAAAATATAAACCATCATCTAATTCAAATGGAACATCAGGGAGAGACTTTAGAAGCAATAATTTCAAATATGAAAGAAGGTATGATACTTCTTGATACTGATATGAATATTTTGACTATAAATGAATCTGCTATAATATTAGGCGACATAAATTATTCTGGTGTTAATTATAATGGAGTAAATTTAAGAGGGTTGTTTAGATCGAATGAACTTAACGAAGTTTTTAATAAAGTAGCTTTAGAACCAATTAAAAGTCACTCATATGATATATCGTTGAAAAACAAGATAATTAATGTTCTGGTAAGCCCTGTATTAAATGGAAATAAGAACATTGGCTTTGTAATCTTTCTTGTTGATGAAACAAAACAAAAATTAGTAGAAGCACAAAGAAAAGAGTTTAGCGCAAATGTATCCCATGAATTGAAGACTCCTCTTACTTCCATAAATGGATATGCAGAAATGATGATGAATGGATTTGTTAAGGAAGAAGACATGTTGCGATTTAGTGAAGTGATTTACAACGAAGGTCAAAGTCTTCTCAATATGATTGACGATATAATAAAAATTTCTAAACTAGATGAAGGAGATTCTTTATTAGAGCTAGAAGATGTTAATTTTGCCGAAATAATTGAGGAAATAATTACTACGTTAGATTATAAAATCGAAGAAAAAAATATAGAAATTTTCTTAGACTTAATACCTAATAAAACTTACAGATACAATAAACAAATACTAAAAGAACTTTTTATGAATCTAATTGATAATGGGGTTAAATATAATAAATCTAATGGAGAACTTTATATTACTCAAAGAGAAATTACCCCATACACAATGGAAATAAAGATTAGAGATACTGGTATAGGAATTTCTGACGAAGATCAAGATAGAATATTTGAACGCTTTTACACAGTCGATAAGAGTCATAACAAAAAAGACAGTTCAGGATTAGGTTTGTCCATCGTAAAACATATAATAAAACTACTAGGAGGAAGTATTCAATTAAATAGTCAAATTCAAATGGGAAGCGAATTTATTATTAATTTACCTATAAATAATGATTAGAAAAGATATATACTTTTGTTTATATCTTTTTTTGTGTTTTATTATAACTTAACTATTGCTATTCTTTACATTATTAGTTAAAATAACTCAAAGGATTTAATTATATTAACTATATAGACTATTATAACTTTTTAAAGCAAAATTTATATAATTATATTGAATTTATTCTAGAATAATTAGCAATGCAATAATTTGATTATAATATCTAAGAGAGGAGCAACCTATGAATTACGTATTTATTTCTCCACATTTTCCAGATAATTTTAAAAATTTTGTTTTTGCACTTAAAAATCACGGAGTCAACGTTCTTGGAATTGCCTCTGAACCATATGATAACTTAAATTATGGGTTGAGAGAATCTTTGACGGAGTATTATAAAGTTGAGGATATGGAAGATTATGACCAACTATTAAGAGCCTGTGGGTATTTTATTTCTAAATATGGAAGATTAGATTACATTGAATCTCAAAATGAACATTGGCTGGAAACGGACGCTAAATTGAGAACGGATTTTAATGTTCCTGGTTATAAGATTAAAGACTTACCGCCAATCAAACAAAAATCTGAAATGAAAAAAGTTTTTCAAAAAGCTAATATACCTGTAGCTAAAGGTAAAGTTATAAAGAATATTGAAGAAGCTAGAAAATTTATTGATAAAGTGGATTATCCTATTTGTGCAAAACCCAATATTGGCGTTGGCGCATCTGGGACATATAAAATTACTAAAGAAGAAGAGTTGATTAGTTTTTTTGAGAATAAACCTGAAGAAGATTACATTTTTGAAGAATTTATAACTGGATCCATAAATACTTTTGACGGTCTTATAGATAAAGATGGGACAATACTTTTTCTTAGTTCCTTTGTTTATCCAGGAATTATGGAAGTAGTACAAGAAAACTTAGATTTATTTTACTATAATCAAGTAGTAATTCCAGATGATTTAATGGATGCAGGTTTAAAAGCCGTTAAAGAATTTGGTATAAGAGATAGATTCTTTCATTTAGAATTTTTTAGAACTGAAAAAGATGAAATCGTAGCATTAGAGATTAATGTTAGACCTCCTGGAGGGTGGTCTTTGGATATGTTTAATTATGCTAACGATATGGACGTTTATGACTTATACGCCAAAATGATTGCAAATGAAGAAATAGAGCCGTTTTTGGATATAAAATATCATTGTGCTTTTATAGGTACTAAATATAATATTGAACCAAAATTAAGTCATTCTATCGAAGAAAATCTTAATTCTTATGGAGATGTAGTAGTTCAACATGGACCAATGGCAGAAATTTTTTCTCCTGTTATGGGTAATTATTCTTATATTTTAAGATCAACAGATTTTAATAGACTTAAAGAAGCAGGAGATTTTGTAACAGAACGAATATAAATTATTGGAGGGATTAATGAATATAGAGTTTCACGAGTTTTTTAGTAGTAATTTAGGGAAAGTAATGCCTTTTAAAAGTTATGGTCATAGCGGAAAACCTGTAATTGTATTTCCATCATCAGGTGGAAGATTTTATGAATATGAAGACTTTTTGATGATAGATGCTGTGAAGGAGTTTATTGAAGAAGGTAAATTTAGATTCTATACAGTTGATAGTGTTGATAATGAAAGCTGGTTAAGCAAAGGTAAGTGGCCTGGAGATATGGCTCGAGCTCACAATGCTTATGATAGATATATCATTGAAGAATTTATTCCATTTGTAAAATCAAATTCAGGTTGGGATGGACCTATGATAGCTACGGGATGTAGTATGGGAGGCTATCACAGTGTAAATTTTTATTTTAGGCACCCAGATGTATTTGATACTGTAATAGGTCTTAGTGGAATATATGATGTTAGGTTTTTTGTAGGAGATGATATTTCAGATATTGACGTTTATTTAAATAGTCCAGTTGAGTATTTGAAAAATTTGAATGATGATTTTTATTTAAATTTATATAGAAAAGGGAAAATTATTATTTGCACAGGACAAGGAAATTGGGAAGAAGATTCTATAAGAGATACTAAACTTATGGAAGAAATATTACACAATAAAAACATCCCAGCCTGGATTGATTTTTGGGGACATGATGTACATCACGACTGGCCTTGGTGGAGAATTCAAATGCCCTATTTTTTATCACATCTTTAAAAGTCAATATGATTAAATTTTATTATTGGTGAAAACCTCCAAATTCAAATATTATTGATTGGAGGTTTTTGTTATTCAATGTTTAAATTTTATTCAAAAAGGTTTATAATAATTCATGGAGGATAAAAATTTATGTATAAAGCTTTATATCGAAAGTATAGACCTAAGACATTTGATGAAGTTATAGGTCAAGAGCATATAACACAAGTTCTAAAAAACCAACTAAAAACTAACTCCATTTCTCATGCTTATTTATTTTCTGGAACAAGGGGGACGGGTAAGACTTCTTGTGCAAAAATTTTAGCAAGAGCAGTAAATTGTGAATCTGATGGAGATAAACCATGCAATATCTGTCCAAGTTGTTTAGAAAGTTTGGAAGATTCAGCTATAGATATTATAGAAATGGATGGGGCTAGTAACAGTGGAGTAGATCATATTAGAAATCTAAAAGATAGGGCTTTTTATCAACCTACTTCATTAAAATATAAAGTCTACATTATAGACGAGATTCATATGTTAACTAGGGAAGCATTTAATGCACTCTTAAAAATACTGGAAGAACCTCCAGCTCATCTTATTTTTATATTGGCAACTACGGAACAAGAGAGAATACCTTTAACAATTTTATCTAGATGTCAAAAATTTCAATTTAGAAGAATAAGCTCAAAAGAAATAAAATCATCTTTACAATTAATTTCTGATATTGAAGGAATTACACTTGATGACAAGACATATAATTTAATAATTAATAATTCTGATGGCTCCATGAGAGATGCTCAAAGTATTATGGAACAACTTGTATCCTCAGGAGAAAAAAATATCGAGTATAATTTTGCTTCGAATATTCTTGGAGTTGTTAGCACAGATATACTTTTCCAATTAGCAGATACTATTTCTAATGATAACCCTGGAGAAATGTTGGAAATACTAGATGAAACTATTTCTTCTGGAAAAGATATTGAACAATTAGGAAAAGATATATTAAATCATTTTAGAAGTTTAATGCTTGCTAAAGTTTCTTCAGATTCCTTGTCTAGACTGATTCATACTAATGAAGAACAATATATAAAACAAAGTAAAAAATTTACTTTAGAAAATATTCTATTATATATGGAGAAAATAATTAATCAACTAGGTGAGATAAAATATTCCCAACAGAAACGAACTCTCTTAGAAATAGCAATGCTTGAAATTCTAAATATAAATAACAATTTTATTGAAATTAAGAAAGAAAAAGAATTTTCAAAATCTAGTAGCAAAACTAGTTCCTATGAAAAAATAGTAGATAGAGAAGATAAATTACCTAAAAAAAATATAGAAGATATTACAGATAAAATAAATAGACCAGTAATAAAAACAGAAGAAGAAATTAAAAAGGATTTGAATCAAGATTATAATAAGGGAAATAAGGAAGTTCTTGATTTAAAAAGAATAAAAAATGATTGGAATGAAATATTGGCTGAAGTTCGAAATTCTCCAAGAAAACTATTACATGCTTATATAATTGAGGCTAGTTTAATGGATTATAAGGATAGAAAGATTATTTTGGGATTTTCAAAGGAATACGAATTTCATAAAAATAATTTAATGAAGATAGAAAATCGTGAATTCCTTGAAAACGTTGTAAGTATGTTTTATAATATGGATATAAAAATTGATTCAATATTTACCGATGACCAAAGCTACAATGCTATAGATAAGGATATAGAAACATTGTCCAAGCTTGTGGGAGAGGAAAACATAAAAATACTCTAGGAGGAATTATGGGAAGAGGATTTGGCGGTATGCCTAAAAATATGAATAGTATGATGAAACAGTTTGAGAAAATGCAAAAAGACATGGAAAAAACTCAAGCTGAACTAGAAGAAAAAACTATTGAAACCACATCAGGTGGTGGAGCTGTAAAAGCTGTGATGAATGGAAAAAAGGAACTTCTAGAATTATATATTGAAGAAGACATAATAGATCCTGATGATGCAGAAATGCTACAAGATTTAATAATAGCTTGTGTGAATTCTGCGATTAAAGAAATAGATGAAATGACCAATAAAGAAATGTCTAAATTCACAGGTGGTTTAAATATACCGGGGCTAAGTTAATGGACAGCCCAATAGATAATTTAATAAACCAATTATCTAGACTTCCAGGAATAGGAAGTAAGACAGCTCAAAGATTGGCGTATCATATAATAGATTTAGATAGTAATAGAGTTATGCAGCTGACAGATGCTATAACCAGAGCTAAAGAAAATTCTGGTTTATGCAGTATATGTAATAATGTTACAGATACAGACCCTTGCGAAATATGCAAGGCTGAGGATAGAAACAACCAAATAATATGTGTTGTGGAATATCCAAAGGATGTCTTATCTATAGAGAAGGCAGAAAGGTATGATGGTTTATACCATGTATTACATGGTGATATAGTAAGTGCTTTAGATGGAGATGTAAAAATTAAAACCTTGTTAGAAAGAATTAGAGACTATGATGTAAAGGAAATTATTTTAGCCTTTAATCCTAATGCAAGTGGACAAGCATCTATTATCTATTTATCCGAGTTGTTAAAACCTCTTGGTATCAAAGTTACTAAAATCGCATACGGTCTACCTTATGGCAGTGATATGGACTTTTTTGACAAAGAAACCATTAATATTGCGATTGCTAACAGAACCGAAATATAATCGCAAAGGAAGATGAAAAAATGTACACAAACTCAGAAATTTCAAATGCAATGAAGATTAAACTTGATGATATTTTACCAGAATATCCAAAGTTTAC
Source organism: Tissierellia bacterium (assembly GCA_012728775.1). Next base: position 9,856 of record JAAYEN010000309.1, on the reverse strand, counting down.
ACCAGGTATCAGAAGAGCTCCAAAAAGAGAAGCTGATTTATCAGAACAAGAAGTAGAAATCGCTTTGAAGAATGCACTTAGGTACATACCTGAGGAATTTCACGAAGAAATGGCTCAAGAGTTTTATGAAGAGCTAATGACTCATGGTAGAATCTATGGTTATAGATTTAGACCAAATGAAAAAATTTATGGTAAGCCAATTGACGAGTACGAAGGTAAATGTATTGAAGGTAAAGCATTTCAAGTTATGATAGATAATAATCTATCCTATGAAATAGCTCTTTATCCTTATGAATTAGTAACGTATGGTGAAACAGGACAAGTTTGTCAAAATTGGATGCAATACAGATTAATCAAGAAGTATCTTAAAGAATTGACTGATGAACAGACTCTTGTTATTTATTCAGGGCATCCTGTGGGATTATTTAATTCTAGAAAAACTTCACCTAGAGCGATCATTACTAATGGACTTATGATTGGAATGTACGATAACTTAGAAGACTTTAATAGAGCTGCAGCAATGGGAGTAACAAACTACGGTCAAATGACTGCAGGTGGTTGGATGTATATAGGACCACAAGGAATTGTTCATGGAACATATAATACACTATTAAATGCTGGAAGATTAAAATTAGGCATACCTGATGAAGGAAATCTAGCAGGTGTTTTATTTGTAACATCTGGATTAGGAGGAATGAGTGGTGCTCAAGGTAAAGCTTGCAATATTGCAGGTGGAGTATCCATTATTGCTGAAGTAGACGATTCAAGAATTGGTACAAGATACGAACAAGGTTGGGTAGACGAGAGAGTAGAATCAGCTGAAGAAGCATTTAAGATGGCTGATGAATATATTGAGAAAAAAGAACCAAGAGCAATAGCTTATCATGGAAATATTGTAGATTTATTAAGATATGCTGTTAAAAATAATATTCATATACCATTACTTTCAGACCAAACATCCTGTCATGAACCTTATACTGGTGGATACTGCCCAGTAGACATCTCTTTTGAAGAAAGAACAGAGCTACTTGCTACTGACAAAGAAAAGTTCCATAAACTAGTAGATGAAACACTGAAAGAACATTATGGTTTAATAAAATCATTAACTGAAAAAGGAACATACTTCTTTGATTATGGTAATTCATTTATGAAAGCAATATTTGATGCTGGAGTAAAAGAAATTTCTAAAAATGGAACAGATGATAGACATGGATTCATTTGGCCATCCTATGTAGAAGATATATTAGGTCCAAGACTATTTGACTTTGGATATGGACCATTTAGATGGGTTTGCTTAAGTGGAAAAGACGAAGACTTGAGAGCAACAGACCAAGCAGCTATGGAAATTATTGATCCAGATAGACGTTATCAAGATAGAGATAACTGGATTTGGATTAGAGATGCAGAAAAGAATAAGATGGTAGTTGGAACAAAAGCTAGAATTTTATACTCAGACGCACTAGGTAGAAGAGATATCGCCCTTAAATTTAATGAACTAGTAAGAGAAGGCAAAGTTGGACCAATTATGTTAGGAAGAGATCATCATGATACTGGAGGAACAGATTCTCCATTTAGAGAAACTTCTAACATTTATGACGGTTCTAATGTGACAGCTGATCAAGCTACACAAATATTTGCAGGTAATGCTGCGCGTGGAATGAGCTTAATAGCTTTACACAACGGCGGTGGCGTAGGAATAGGAAAATCTGTAAATGGTGGATTTGGATTAGTTTTAGACGGTTCTGAAGAAACTGATATAATTATCAGAACTGCAATGCCATGGGATGTTATGGGTGGAGTAGCTCGTAGATCTTGGGCTAGAAACGAAAATGCAATTGCAACATGTATTGAGTATAATGAAATAACAGAAGGAAAAGATCATTTAACAATTCCTTATATCGCATCCGACGATCTAGTAAAAAATACTATTAAGAATTATAAAAAATAAGTGAAATCGTGTGAAATAAATCAAAGCTTGGCAATTTTAAAGCCAAGCTTTGATTTATTTTTTCTGACTAGGGTAAAATACTAAATAGATATAATATATTTAGAAAGAAGGAAATGATGAAGAAAAATACGAGAATACCGAATTCTTATTTTTATTTAATTGTAATCGGTATAATGATTCTTATTAACTTTTTCATATTACCTCAGTTTGCAAAGGATACAGTAACTGAGGTTAGTTATGATGCTTTTATTAATCAAACTGACAACGGAGAGATAGAAAAGGCGGAAGTCTTAGATAAGCGCATAAAATATACATTAAAAGAAGACTCTGATAACATATATGCCGTTCAAAAATTTGAATATGGTGAAGATGGAGAATTAATTTCCAGATTATACCGAAATGGAGTAGAGTTCGGAAGAGTTTCCGAAGAAAGAAATGCAATACTAACTTCTATATTAAGTCTAGTATTTCAAATTTTATTTTTTGTCGGTATTTGGATGGTATTCAGTAGAGTATTATTTAAAAACATGGGCGGAGGAGCCGGTGCCATGAATTTAGGTAAATCTAATGCAAAAATTTATGCAGAATCTACTGAAGGAATTACATTTGAAGACGTTGCGGGACAAGATGAAGCTAAAGAAGCACTGACAGAAATAGTAGATTTTTTACATCAACCCCAAAAATATTCTAGTATCGGAGCCAGACTTCCTAAGGGAGCACTATTAGTAGGACCTCCAGGGACAGGTAAAACTTTATTAGCTAGAGCAGTTGCAGGAGAAGCAAAAGTGCCTTTCTTTTCAATATCAGGTTCTGATTTTGTGGAAATGTTCGTTGGACTAGGTGCAGCAAAAGTTAGAGATCTTTTTGAAGAGGCAAATAAAAAAGCACCATGTATTGTATTTATTGATGAAATTGATACAATTGGCAAAAAAAGAGACTCAATGGGATTTGGTGGAAATGATGAAAGAGAACAAACTTTAAATCAATTACTTTCCGAAATGGATGGCTTTGATGGAAATAAAGGTGTTGTTATTTTAGGCGCTACTAATAGACCTGAAACTTTAGATCCAGCGCTTTTAAGACCTGGAAGATTTGACAGACGTATCCCTGTGGAACTTCCTGACTTAAAAGGTAGAGAAGACATCTTGAAGGTTCATTTAAAAAACGTAAGGCACGCTCCTGATTTGGATGTAAATTTTATTGCTAGATCAACTGCTGGTGCTAGTGGAGCAGATCTTGCTAATATGGTTAATGAAGCAGCTTTAAGAGCCGTTAGACAAGGTAGAAATAGAGTAGAAAATGAAGACCTACATGAAAGTGTTGAAGTTGTAATAGCTGGGTACCAAAAGAAAAATGCAGTTATTAGTCCTAGAGAGAAAGAAATTATTGCATATCATGAAGTGGGCCATGCTTTAGTTGCGGCTAAACAAACAAATTCTGCTCCTGTAACAAAAATTACAATAGTCCCAAGAACTTCTGGAGCACTTGGATATACGATGCAAGTGGATGAAGAAGATAAATACATTTATACTGTTGAAGATGCTTTCAATAAAATTGTTACATTTACAGGTGGAAGATCTGCTGAGGAACTAATATTTAACACTAAGACTAGTGGAGCAAGCAATGATATTCAACAAGCAACAAAAATTGCCAGAGCTATGATTACACAATATGGTATGACTGATCAGATAGGCATGGTAAATATTGAAAGTCAAGTAAATCCATATCTAGGTGGAGATACAGTTATGAACGCATCCGATGAGACAGCTAGAATTGTGGATGAAGAAGTAAGGCGTATTGTAGAAAAAGCTCACGAAACTGCAATTAATATTTTGAAAGAAAATATTGATAAACTCCATGAAATATCTAGATATTTATTGGAAAGAGAAACAATAACTGGTGAAGAATTTATGGAAATTTTAAATAAAATTCCATCTCAAGTAGAAGAAAATATAGAAAATAATTTAGATTATTAATTCAAATAAATCCCATTGTTTTATAAAATGGGATTTATTAAATTTATAGGAGACAAAATATGGAAAAGGGTTATGTGCATGTATATACTGGAAATGGTAAAGGAAAAACTACAGCCTCATTAGGTTTGTCTGTAAGAGCAGCTTGTGCTGGACTTCAAGTTTACATTGGTCAATTTTTAAAAGGAATGGATTATTCGGAACTAAAATTACCTGAGTATTTCTCAAATATTACTATGGAACAATTTGGAACTGATTATTTTATAATAAAAGACCCAAAAGAAGAAGATCATAAAAAAGCAGATATAGGATTTAAAAAAGTAGAAGAAATTGTGCTTTCAGATAAATATGATTTGATAGTATTAGATGAAATATTAGTTGCAGTATCATTAGGGCTAGTAGAATTAGATGAATTATTAACTTTGATAAAAAACAGAAATTCCAAAGTGGAACTTGTTCTTACAGGTAGAAATGCATCAAAAGAAATAATAGAAATAGCTGATTTAGTAACCGAAATGAAAGAAATAAAGCATTATTATCAAAATGGAGTACAGGCAAGAGTGGGGATAGAAAAATAACAAAATGACTAGAACTTGAAAAGTTCTAGTCATTTTGTTATTTAAATTGATTGAAATCTTCTAAGTCCATTGGATTATAAAAATTTCCATTCTCATCCATCAATGTGGGAACTCCCACGTAACCGTCTTTTTTTATTTTATCAAAGTAAGGTTTTGTATCTCTAAGTTTTAAAAATTCTTTTAGTTCTGGGATTGAGTTAGAAATATCAACGTTTCTAAATTTTATACCTTCATTCTCTAGCTTTTCTATAACCGGTGGGCATTCCGGGCACTTATTACTACTAAATAGTATTAATTTCTCCATTTTTACCATCTCCATGTATTTATTTTCATATTTATTATTCCCTATTTATGTTATTATTATTCATGGAGGTAATTATGGAATATTTTATTTCTTTTATGGTTGGGATTTTCATATTACTAGTAATAACTTTTTTATTTAAAATCTCGACTAAAATAATTATTAAATTATTATTGAATGCGATAGCAGGTGGTATTGCAATATTTATAATAAATTTTTTTGGAGATCCATTTGGAATTTCTATAAATTTGACATTATTTAGTGCTATAATAGTAGGGATGTTTGGGATGTTTGGAATTTTACTACTTTTGTTAATAGGATAGATGAAAATGGATGATAGAAAACAAATAAGAATTTTTATGGTAATAATTGGAATACTAGGATTTATTATGCTTTTTGCTGCTATATATTTGCTTCCTCAGTTGATAGATTTTTCAATTAGTACATATCCTGAAATAGCTTATTTAGCTCGGCCAGTAGGTATTATTGTAGTTGTAAGTGCTATTCCGTTTTTTGTTGTTTTAATTCAAACATTTATGCTTAGTAAATATATATTAACTGATGTAATTTATACCGATAAACCACTGAAAGCTTTAAATATTATTTCGATTGCAAGCATAATAATTTGTTTATTATTTTTTATTGTACTAATTCTTTTTTTAGTAAATGATTATTTCACCCCTTTATTGGCGATAATATTATTTTTAGTAATTTTATCTTCGTTGATAATAGGAATATTTTCCAAAATTTTACATATATTAGTAAAGAAAGCTACAATATTAAAAATTGATAGCGATTTAACTATATGAGGTAGTAACTTATGATAATTATTAGAATAGATGAGTTATTAGCAAAAAAAAATATGTCTGTTACGGAATTATCCCAAAAAGTGGGAATAACCATTGCAAATATATCAGTACTAAAAAATAATAAAGCCAGAGCTATAAGATTTACAACATTGGATGCAATATGTAAAGCATTGGATTGTCAACCTGGGGATATATTAGAGTATGTTGAAGATGATGAAATAAATGAATCGAATGATGATAAATAACGAGGATAACTAAATTTAGAATAAAGGACGAATAATGAAAAAAAGATTTTTATTAGTAATTATATTAGTATTAACTCTTACAGGGTGTAGAATTAATAGCAAAGAACGTGTATATGACAAATATACATATACTTTTTTTAATACTTTTGACACTGTTGTAAGAACAGTAATGTATGTTGAAGATGAAAAAAAAGCTGAAGAATATAATGATTACATTGAAAGTAGATTCAATGAGCTTCACAAAAAATTTAATAAATATGATAAATACGAAGGAATTAACAATGTAAAAACTATAAATGAAAACGCAGGAATAGCTCCTGTTACAGTTTCAGATGAATTATTCAATTTAATAAGGATTTCTATGGATTATACTGCAACATATAGTGAAGAAACAGATATAAGTCTAGGTTCCATATTGGACATTTGGAGTAAGTATAGGGACATAAATGAAAATCTAGATCCAGATAAAACTTATTCAGTCCAAGAATTATTGCCAACTATAGAAGAATTAGAAGAAGCTAATAAATATATAGGCAGTGAAAATATTGAATTAGATGAAGAAAATAGAACTGTTTATATAAAAAATAGTAATGCTAAAATTGATGTAGGAGCTACAGCAAAGGGTTATGCTGTTGAATTAATTGGTAATGAATTAGAAGAAATGGGCTGTGATTCGTTATTGATAAGTGCAGGTGGAAATGTTAAAGCAATAGGTCAACCTCTAGATGGAATAAGAAGCAGGTGGGGAATAGGAATTATGAATCCTGATGTTCTATACGGAACGAAAGATGAGTCCAATATTGTGGAGACAATTTTTGTGGAAAACTTATCTGTAGTTACTAGTGGAGATTATCAAAGATATTTTATTGTAGACGGGAAAAATTATCATCATTTGATTGATAAAGATACATTTCAACCTGGAAACTTTTTTAGAGGAGTTACTGTAGTTCATGAAAACTCTGGATTAGCAGACTTTTTATCAACTGCAATATTTTTAATGCCTTATGAAGAAGGGCTAGAGTTAATAGAAAGCATAGAAGGTGCCGAATGTTATTGGATATTTTTAGATGATACAGTTAGATTTACAGATGGTATGAAGAAAATGATGCTTTCAGAAGGAGCAACTGGGGCTAAATAATATGTTTAAAAATAACCTAAAGATTTTAATTTATTATTTTATAATATTAGGAATAACTTATGGAATATTAACTGGGTTTGATACCTTGTACCAGAACTCAACTACGCAATTTAATAATTTAATTTTAAAAATATTTTTTATTATTTTTTATGGCTCTCTATTTGTAATATCTGGAAAAATTGTAAGTATAAAAGAGCACTATTCTAAAGATTTTTTAAATTTTATATTAGTATTCATTATTGGACTAATTATAATTTTTATAGCTTACTTAGGAGGGGGAATAGATTTTTCTAAAGATATGAACATTTTAATGTTGCCTGCTCAAATATTTTTAAGTCCATTCATTTTAATTTCTACCATATTGGGCTGGAAATTTAATATAATGTTTTACGTTATTGCTTCTTTTATAATTTCAATTCTTATGGGGCTTTCTACTAGACGAACTAGGGTAAAAAGAAGATATAAAACTAAAGTAAATAAACATTAAAAAACCAGAGTTTAGAATAATTTCTAAAACTCTGGTTTTCTTTTATTCTGAAGCATAATTATCAAAATATCCTTGAATCAAGACTACGGGTGTACCTTTGTCTCCACTTCCAGAAACTAAATCGCATAAACTTCCAATTAAATCTGTTAATTGTCTAGGAGTAGTTCCTAATGATTCAGCTCGACCGAATAAATCCTCGTCTTTGGCATATATTTTTTGCTTAATCATTTTTACAGCTTCTTCACCATATACATTTTCCAATTCTGTATCAGCAATGTACTTAATTTTAATCTCGTTTGGAATTCCTTTAAGTCCTTCTGTAAATGCGGGAGAAACCACAGGATCAGCTAATTCCCAAATTTTCCCAACTGGGTCTTTCAATGCGCCGTCACCATATACCATAACTTCAAGAGTTACCCCATAAAATTCTTTGAATTTTTTTTGAATAGCCTCCACATAATATTGTCCATCTCTTGGGAAAAGTTTCAATTCGTCTTGAGATGCTAGATTAGAGCCTAAAACACCATATTCAGGATTGAATCCACTACCATCAATAGGGCTAGAAAGTATGTCGTCTAAAGTGTAAAGTACTTTAGCACCTGCTTCTTTTAAAAGTCTTTTTGTTCTCATTCTTGTATGAACATCGGAAACCAATACTTCATCTGTATAATTTAAAATCACTCTTGGATCATTGGCAAATATAATTTCTAAATTTTCTCCGCCAATATCTTTGTAAAGTTTAACATAATCTATTCCAGTATATTCATGATAAACTTTTTCGCCAAAAAGGCTACGATATTGGGCTTCATCTAAAATAGTGTCATACGGATTTATTTTTAGTTCATCTAATCTATCCAAACTCATTAAATGATTTCCTACTTCATCAGATGGATAGCTGAGAAGCAATGTAACCTTTTTCCCACTTTCTACTATACCTTTTAATATAAGAGAAAATCTGTTTCTGCTCAATATTGGAAATACTACACCAATGTGATCGCCAAACTTGGATTTAATATCTGTGGAAATATCTTTAGTTGTGCAATAATTTCCTTGTGCTCTTGCTATTAGAGACTCTGTTATTCCAATTACATCTTTGTCTTTTAATTCTAACTTTTCAGACTCTATTGCTAATGCTACAGAATGAAAGACAATATCAATTAAATTATCTCCTTCTCTTACAATAGGTGTTCTAATTCCTCTAGCGATTGTACCTTGGGTTCTACTCATTTTCTCTCCTACTTTCATATTCTTCTTTTTCTGTAATTATTATTTCTACTGGAATGTCATAATTATTATAATCCACTTTTTCAAAAACTTGAAATTCGTAACAAATACCAATTTTAACAGCAGTTATATTTGGATTCGAGAGGTATTTATCGTAATATCCTCCACCATAACCAATTCTATAAAAATTTTTCCCGAAAACTAAACCTGGAACTATTACTAAATCCAATTTTTCCGGATTTACTATATCCAACTTTGATTCTGGCAGTGAAAGTATATCATAAAATCCTATTTCTAGGTCATCAAAACTTTCTAATTTTGATGCATACATCAATTTTTTACCCGAATCTACAAACGGAATATAAATACTCTTTCCAAATTTAATTGAATTTTTGATGAAATCATGTGTAAAAATTTCATCTTCAGTACTAACAAAAACAAATATATTTTTTGCTTTATTGTATTCCTTTGTACTTACAAGTCTCTCAATCACTTGGTTTGATAAACTGTTTTTTTCTAGAATAGACATTTCATTTCTCTTTTGAATTATTAATTTTCTAAAAGATTTTTTATCCATAAATATTCACCACTTTCATTTTCTATAATATTATACTATAATATTCAATGGAATAGAATTCCAAAGGTGAAAAATGATAAGATTTGAAAAGATTTATAAGAAATATGATAATGGAGTTGTGGCTCTAGACGACATTGATTTAAATATCACTCCAGGTGAATTTGTTTTTATTGTTGGTCCTAGTGGAGCAGGAAAGTCTACACTTTTGAAACTTCTTACTAAAGAGGAAGTTCCTACGAAAGGAAATATTTACTTTCAAAATAAGAATATTACTAAATTAAGTAGACGATTAATTCCAATTCATAGAAGAAAAATGGGAGTTGTATTTCAAGATTTTAAACTTCTCCCTAATAAAACTGTATATGAAAATGTAGCTTATGCGTTAGAAATAATTGGTACTAGCTCTTCGGACATAAAAAGGAGAGTTCCAATAGTTTTGTCTTTAGTAAATTTGTATGAAAGAGCAAATAGCTATCCAAATGAACTTTCAGGGGGAGAATCTCAAAGGGTTGCAATAGCAAGAGCGGTTGTTAATAATCCAAAACTTTTGATGGCAGATGAACCTACTGGTAATTT
>JAAYEN010000046.1 GCA_012728775.1 Tissierellia bacterium | reverse complement strand
GAATGAACTAAAAGTGTCTCCATTGCATTACATACCCCAGTTCTCTGAGTTTTAGCATTTTCTATTATAGATAATGCCATATTTATATCTGCACTTTCATCTATATATACATGGCAATTTCCTTCCCCAGTAGTAATAACAGGCACATTAGCATTTTCAGATACAGATTTTATAAGTCTTCCACTACCTCGTGGTATTAAAACATCTAAGTATTCATTTAGTCTCATAAACTCTTCTGTCATTTTTCTAGTATTATCTTTTATTAATTGAACAAAATTAGGATTAAATCCAGCTTCTTTTATTCCTTCTCTAATAGACTCCTCAATTGCAATATTAGTATTTATTGCTTCTTTACCACCCTTTAGTATAAGAGCGTTTGATGACTTAATACATAGAAGTGCACAGTCTAAGGTTACGTTGGGTCTTGATTCGTATATAATACCTAATACGCCCATTGGTGTGGTTTTAGAGCCTACAATCAAACCATTAGCCATAGTCTTCATGCTTTCTATTTTACCTATTGGATCATCTAAACTTATTACATAGTCGATAGAATCCAATAAGCCGTTTACTCTTTTATCGTCAAGTAGAAGTCTATCTAGAAGTGCTGCAGATAAATTATTTTCTTTACCTATTTGCATATCCAATTCATTATTTTTTACTATTTTTTCTCTATTTTTAGTAATTGAATTCTTGATAGAGTTTAATATATTATTTTTTTCATTAGTACTAAGTTTTGCTAATTCTTTTGAAGCTAGTTTAGCTTTTTTCCCTATTTCCTGTAACACCTTATTCCCCCTTAAATAATGTCCCTACATCTTCGCCATTTATTATAGATCTAAGAATTTTTAAATCTTTGCTGTTAGCAAGTACCATATCTATCCCTTGTTCCATACAAATAGATGCAGCATTTAATTTTGTTACCATTCCACCTGTTCCTACTGAAGTTCCTGCACCGCCTGCGCATGATCTAATTTTATCATCAATAGCACAGATTTCCTTAATCATAACTGCATCTGGATCGCTAGGGTTTTTATCGTAAAAACCATCTACATCTGAAAGTAATATTAATAAATCAGCCTCTATTGCTACAGACACCAAAGCTGATAGGGTGTCATTATCTCCAAACTGAATTTCATATGTAGATATAGTGTCATTTTCATTTACTATGGGAACTATGTTTAACTCTATTAATTTGTTAAAGGTATTTCTGGCGTTTTCATTCATCACTGGATCGGTTATTATATGCTTTGTAACTAAAATTTGTCCTACCGCATAATTAAATTCACTAAATGCTCTTGAATAAGTTTGCATAAGTGCAACTTGTCCTACAGACGCAGCTGCTTGTTTTCCAGAAATATCTCTTGGTCTTTCGCTAAGGCCCATTCTCTTTGCACCTGCTGCGATAGCTCCTGAAGAAACTAAGACTACATCTATGCCTTTATTTTTTAAATTAGAAATTTCCCATGCTAAATCCCAAATTTTTTCTAAATTAACTTCTCCACCTTCATGGGTTATCGAAGATGAACCTACCTTAATGACGATTCGCTTCAATTCATTACTAAATTTTCTCATAGTAGTTCCCCTTTTAATTTAAATATAATGTAATTGTTGTGTATAATTTAGTTTATAATACATTTTCATATAATGCAATCATATAATGCATCTAATAAGAAAAACCCCTAGAGTTTAACAACTCCAGAGGTATAATTTTTCAATCAAATTATTTTAATTCAATTGTAGCTCCAACTGCTTCAAGTTTTTCTTTAATTTCTTCTGCTTCTTCTTTGCCTACGCCTTCTTTAATAGCTTTTGGTGCTTCGTCAACTAAAGCTTTAGCGTCTTTTAATCCTAAACCTGTAAGTTCTCTAACAGCTTTAATTACTTGGATTTTTTCTGCTCCAGCTGCTGCTAAAATTACATCAAATTCTGATTGTTCTGCAGCTGCTGCTCCTGCTTCTTCTCCAGCTGCTGCTGGTGCTCCGCCTGCCATCATTACTGGTGCAGCTGATACTCCGTATTTTTCTTGAAGAGCTTCTACTAATTCGTTAAGTTCAACAACTGTAAGATTGTCAATTGTTTCAATAATTTGTTCAATAGTTAATTTTTCCATTATTATCCTCCGATATTTTATAATTAATAATAGTTTTTCTTATTTTTTGCTGTGACTATTCAACAGCAGCTTCTGTTCCTTGTCTCTCAGCTAACGTTTCTGCTACATGGATAAGGTTTCTCAAAGGTGTATGTGTCAATTGTTGTGTAGTGTTTACAAAATTTGATATTGGAGAGCTTAAGCTTCCCACTAATTTACCGATGAGTACTTCTCTGGTAGGTATTTTCGCTAGTTTAGAGATTCCGTCTACGTCTAAAACTTTATCGCCTAATAGACCAGCTTTTATTTCAAGTTTGGTATTTTCTTTGGCAAACTTAGTAGTTACTTTTGCAGATGCAGTGGCATCTGAGTTAGCAAAAGCAATTGCGTTAGGTCCTGTTAGATATTCTAGCATATCTTCATGTCCTAGATTTGTAAATGCTCTTCTCATTAAAGTATTTTTGTATACTTTATAATCTATGTCATTATCTCTAAATTGACTTCTAAGCTCAGTTACTTCTGAAACTGAAAGCCCTCTATAATCAACTATAACAATTGAATGAGAATTACTAATTTTTTCTTCTATTTCACTAACGATAGCTTCTTTTCGTTTTAAAACAGTATCTTTCACTCTTTCACCTCCATAAAAAATAGTCTCACCGCAAACAAAAGGAGAGACTAGTTATCTATACTTAAT